>CAIYFP010000323.1 GCA_903925515.1 uncultured Verrucomicrobiota bacterium | reverse complement strand
GAAAGTGGCCGTGCAAAACTGGTTGCGGGGCTAGGATTTGAACCTAGGACCTTCAGGTTATGAGCCTGACGAGCTACCGGGCTGCTCCACCCCGCGATCAAGGACGGATAGGATGGGGAAGAGGGGGGTGCGCGGGCAAGGGTTTTCTTGGAAAGATTGACGGGCAGGGCGCGAGGCTTGCCGGGGGGGCAGGAATGGGGTTTTCTCGGGGTCTTTGGAACTCATTGGAACATGACAACGATCACGGCAATCCAGGCGCGCGAAATCCTTGACTCGCGCGGCAACCCCACGGTGGAGGTGGACGTCCACCTGAACAGCGGCGCGATGGGCCGGGCGGCGGTGCCGTCGGGCGCCAGCACGGGCGAGCACGAGGCGATCGAGCTCCGGGATGGGGACAAGAAGCGTTATCTCGGCAAGGGGGTGTCGAAGGCGGTGAAGAACGTGACGGACAAGATTGCCCCGGCGTTGATTGGGGTGGACGCCACCGAGCAGGTGGCCGTGGACGGCCTGATGCTGGCGCTCGACGGGACGGAGACGAAGTCGAAGCTCGGCGCGAACGCGATCCTCGCGGTGTCGCTGGCGAACGCAAAGGCGGCTGCGGCGGCGCTCGGCCAGCCGTTGTTCAAGTACCTCGGCGGGCCCAACGCCAAGGTGCTGCCGGTGCCCATGGCGAACGTGATCAACGGCGGGGCGCACTCGGACGCGCCGATCGACTTCCAGGAGTTCATGGTGATGCCCCATGGGTTCGCCACGTTCAGCGACGGCCTGCAGGCGATCACCGAGATCTTCCATGCGCTGAAGGCGGTGCTGAAGAAGAAGGGGTTGTCCACGGCGGTCGGCGACGAGGGCGGGTTCGCCCCGAAGCTGGACAGCGCGGAGGCGGCCTTGGACGCGATCGCGCAGGCGACGAAGGACGCGGGCTACAAGGTCGGGAAGCAGATCTTCTTCGCCCTCGATGTGGCGTCGTCGGAGTTCTACAACGGCGACGGTTCGTACACGTTCAAGAAGTCGAGCGGGAAGAAGCTCACGGGCGACGAGCTGGTGGACTTCTACGTGAAGCTCTGCGCGGACTACCCGATTGCGTCGATCGAGGACGGCTGCGCGGAGGGTGACTGGAAGTCGTGGAAGACGCTGACGGACAAGCTGGGCGGCAAGGTGCAGCTGGTGGGCGACGACTTGTTCGTGACGAACGTGAAGTTCCTGCGGAAGGGCATCGAGACGGGCACGGCGAACTCGATCTTGGTGAAGGTGAACCAGATCGGGTCGTTGACGGAGACGCTGGACGCCGTGCAGCTGGCGCAGTTCAACCGTTACAGCGCCGTGTTGTCGCATCGGTCGGGCGAGACGGAGGACTCGACGATCGCGGACATCGCGGTGGCGACGAACTGCGGGCAGATCAAGACGGGATCGCTGAGCCGGACGGACCGGACAGCCAAGTACAACCAGTTGCTGCGCATCGAGCAGTTGCTTGGCAAGCACGCGGTGTACGCGGGCACGAGCGTGTTGCCGAAGGGCCGTTGAAGGCGTGGGCCGCCCGTGGACGGGCGATGAAGCCGGGCGAGGCGGCCTGCAAGGAGCAAGCCAACCCGGGGCGTTGGCCCCGGGTTGGCGCGTGAACGGGGAGCCCATCCTCGCGTTTGGGGTGCGCGCGGGTTGATGAATGGGCGTTGAAGGGCGACGGGAGCGGGAACGAGGCGGGAGCGGGAGGGGGTTCCCAAAGGCCGATTGACCGGCAGGGGGTCGTCTGTATGATGCGCGCCACACAGTCTTCTCTTCGGATGCGCCCGTTTTTCACCGTAGGATGGAATGCGTTCATGGAACTGGTGCGGCAGCCTATTTACTTGCTGCTGCTGAGTTCCTCGGGCGCGTTCATCGTTTTTTTGGCGGCGGTGCCCTACTTCGGGCTTGGGGAGGACCCCAAGCTGGTGAAGGACATGGCGCTGGCGGTGACGTTGCTTTCGGGTTTGCTGGGGGCGGTGCTGTGCGCGTCGTCGTCGGTGGCGCAGGAGATTCGGATGGGAACGGCGTTGACGGTGCTGGCTAAGCCGGTGGGGCGTGGGGCGTTCCTGCTGGGGAAGTACGCGGGGCTGGCGGGGACGCTGACCTTGCTGACGGCGTCGAACCTCGTGGCGGGGTTGCTGGCGAGCTGGATGGCTTTTGACGCGTACGGGGACACGGACGTGCAGGCGCTGGGGATGTACTTCGGGGCGGGCATTGGGGCGTATGCTGTGGCCGGGTTCCTGAACTTCTTCCTGAGGCGCGTGTTCGTGGCGGACGCGGTGGTGGCGTGGTTGGTGGGGACGACCGGTGCGGCGGGCTGGATGACGTTGGGGACGGAGAAGCAGCTTGCGTTTGGGGAGATGGCGACGGCGGACTGGCGCCTGTTGCCTGCCGTGGTGTTGATCTTGTTTGCGCTCTGGATGATCGCGGCGTTGGCCTTGGCGTGCTCGACCCGGCTGGACACGATCCCGACGTTGGCGGTTTGCCTTGCTTTCTTCGGGCTGGGCCTGGTGTCGGACTACCTGTTTGGACGGCCGGCGCAGGGGGGGGCGTGGTGGGCGCAGGTGTTGTACGACATGACGCCGAACTGGCAGCAGCTTTACCTTGCGGAGGCGCTGGAGGACAAGGGGCGGATCCCGTGGGGCTACGTGGGGCGTGCGGCGGGGTATGCGGGGACGGTGGTGGTGGCGGCCTTGTCGTGCGCGCTGGTGTTGTTCGAGGATCGGGAGCTGGGCTGAAGGCTGAGTCTTTTTGGAACCATGGATGCGCAATTCAACCGGAATGGACTGACGAACTTCCTCGCCTTGGCGGTGGGTGCGGTGGTGGCGGAGGTGTTGTCACGGATGGCGGGGTCGGCGTCCGGGGAGGCGGCGGCGGCGCTGCTGTTGCTTGGGGCGTTGGTGGCGTTGGTGAGCTGGTTCCAGATGCGGTTGGCGGCGCGCGAGGAGGCGGAGCGCGTCGAGATGGAGGACCTTGCGCGGCACCGTGCGGACTCGTCGTTGTTTGCGGAGTCGGCGGCGGACGCGTTCCCGGCGCAGCGTGCGCGGCGGTCGTTCGAGCGGTGGATCGTGCCTGGGTTCACGGTTTTGCTGTTTGCGGCGCAGGCGGGGGCGGCGTGGTGGTTTTGGCGTCGATGGAGCGGATGGTCGGCCCCCGGGGCGGGGCGAGCGATGCTGGCGAGCGCCTCGTACGCGGGGATGGGCCTCGTGTTGCTGTTGCTGGGGTTGTACGCGAGCAAGCTGGCACGGTACGCGGGGGTGAGGATGGTTCGGCCCGGGGCGTCTCACCTTGTGCTGGGGGCGTTGATGGCGTTCATGGCGGCGGGGACGGGGATTGCGGTGTACGCGGGGTATCCGGCCTGGGACCGGCACGTGACGATGGGCGCGACGGTGTTGCTGGGGTTGGTGGCGATGGAGACGTTGGTGGCGCTGGTGTTCGAGGCATACCGGCCGCGGGTGAAGGGGCGGGAGGAACGGGTGATCTACGAGAGCCGACTGGTGGGGATCCTTGGACAGCCGACGGGCCTTTTTTCAACGGCGGCGCAGGCGTTGGACTATCAATTTGGGTTCAAGGTCAGCGAGACATGGTTTTACCGGTTCCTTGAGGGGGCGATCGCGTGGATCGTGCTGGCGCAGGCGGGGGCGTTGTGGATTTCGACGGCGGTGGTGGTGATCGAGCCGGGGGAGCAGGGCTTGCAGGAGCGGTTTGGGCGGCCGGTGGGGACGCTGGATTCGGGGTTGCACCTGAAGATGCCATGGCCGGTGGACTCGGTGGAGCGGATCAACACGCGGGCGGTGCAGACGTTCAACGTGGGTTTTGAGCCGGGCGGGGAGACGGACAAGGAAAACACGGTGTTGTGGACGAAGTCGCATTACAAGACGGAGTTCAACCTGCTGGTGGCATCGCGGGAGCAGGCGGTGGGCACCGGGGACACGGACCAGACGGTGCCGGCGAACCTGATGACGGTGTCGATCCCGGTGCAGTTCGTGGTTACGAACGCGGGGCAATGGGCCTACAACCATGCGGCGCCGGCGCGTTTGCTGGAGCAGATCGCGAACCGCGAGGTGGTGCGATACTTGGCATCGGTGGACATCGACACCCTGATGTCGAGCGGGCGCGGGGAGGCGGCGCGGTTGCTGCGGGCGCGGATCCAGGATGCGTCGGCGCGAGCGGGCCTTGGCTCGGAGATCATCTTCGTGGGGTTGCAGGACATTCATCCGCCGATTGGCAACAAGGACCACCAGGTGGCGAAGGCCTACGAACAGGTGATTGGCGCGGAGCAGGAGCGGGAGGCGCGGATCCTTGAGGCGGAGGGCTACCTGAACGAGACGTTGCCGGCGGCGCGCGCGACGGCGGCGCGGACGGTGAATCAGGCGAGGGCGGGCGCATCGGGGATGGTGAACGACGCGCAGGGGCGGGCGGCGCGGTTTGGGAACCAGCGGGTGGCGTTCCGGGAGGCGCCGGACGTGTTCCCGGCGCGGAACTACCTTGAGACGCTGCGGACGACGCTGGCCGCGACGCGCAAGTACGTGGTGTTGCCGACGAACACGCAGGACGTGGTGATCCTCGACCTGACCGAGAAGCTGAGGCGGGATCTTTTGGACGTGCCCGTGGACGCGGTGAAGACGGGCGGGGACAAGAAGTGAACCGGGGGAGAGCGAAGCGATTTCAACGAACCTTGCATCGATGAAGAAGAATCCACTCACGCTGTTGGTTGGCGGCATGTTGCTCGTCGTGTTTCTTGCGCTGCTGTTCTGCTTCCAGGTCAGGACGACGGAGATCGCGGTGGTGACGACGTTTGGGAAGTACGCGAACAGCCACACGAACGCGGGGTTGTACCTGCGGGCGCCGTTGCCGATCCAGAAGGTGTACAAGTTCGACAAGCGCCTGCACACGTTCGAGCGCAAGTACGAGCAGCAGTTCACCCGGGACAAGAAGAGCCCGATCCTGTCCGTGTACGTGGGCTGGCGGATCGCGGACCCGCGCCGGTTCCTTGAATCGTTCAACGGGGACATGATGAAGGCGGAGCAGACCCTGGAGAACGTCGTGCGCGACGCGAAGAACTCGGTGATTGGGAGCCATGACTTCACGGACCTGATCTCGCCGGACCCGGCGCAAGTGAAGTTCGACAAGATCGAGGGGGAGATGCGCGCGGCGATGGCGACGACGACGCTGGGCGCGTACGGGATCGACATCCAGATGGTGGGGATCAAGGAGCTTGGGTTGCCGGAGGGGCTGACGGCGAAGGTGTTCGAGCGGATGAAGACGGAGCGCGAGAAGCTCGTGAAGAAGTATCAAGGCGAGGGCAACGCGGAGGCGGATCGCATCCGGTCGGAGGCGGACCTGCAGCGGAGGAAGCTGGTGGCGGAGGCGGAGAACCAAGCACAGAAGATCCTCGGCGAGGCCGAGGCGGAGGCCACGAAGCATTACCGGGTGATGCAGGAGGACCCGGACCTTGCACTGTTCCTGCTTTCGTTGAGGTCGCTGGAGGGCTCGTTGAAGGATCGATCGACGCTGATCCTCGACGAGCGCACGCCGCCCTTCAACCTGCTGAAGGGGGACATGTTGACCAACCTTCCCGGAGTTCGGTCCGGGGCCAACCGCTGACGCCATGGCTGCACCCACCTCCGGAAACCTCCGGCCCACGGGCAATCCGGTGCCGTCGGACGACGCATCGTCGCAGGCGTTGTCCGAGGCGCTGGGCAGCTCGCTGGTCATCGTCCGCATCCTCTCTGCCATCCTTGCTGCCGCCGCGGTTTTCTCCTGCATCTTCACGGTCAACCCCAACGAGGTGGCCGTGGTGTTGCGCTTTGGCCGGGTGGTGGGCGAGGGCGCCGACGCGGTCAAGAAGCAGGGGTTGCATTGGGCATTCCCGTACCCGATCGACGAGATCGTCCGGATACCGATCGGGGAGTCGAAGGTGATCCGGGCCACGGGCGCATGGTACGCGATCTCTGCGGAAGACGAGGCGGCCGGGGTGATGCCGCCCGCGAACCCGTCCCTTGCTCCGGGCGTGGACGGGCATGTGCTGACGTCGGATGGCAACATCCTGCATGTGCGAGCGTCGCTGCGTTACCGGATCTCGAACCCCGTGGCGCACGTGTTCCAGTTTGCCAACGCGACCAACCTGCTGCGGTCGTCGCTGGACAACGCGATCCACTGGGCGGCGGCGATGCACACGGCGGACGACGCGCTGTACAAGAACCGGGTGCAGTTCCGGGACGCGATCCGTCTTCGGGTATCGGACCTTGTGGAGCGCCAGCAACTGGGGGTGTCGATCGACACGCTGGACGTGGAGGTTGCGGCGCCGTTGTTCGTGAAGGCGTACTTCGACAGCGTGATCGCGGCGGAGCAGGACCGCTCGAAGAAGATCAACGAGGCGCAGGGCGAGTTTGACCGGATCACGCGGGAGGCGGTGGGCGAGGCCAAGCGGGCGGTGGACACGGGGCTGGCGTTGAGCAACGCGCTGGTGCAGGCCGTGTCGGCCGACGCGCAGTTCTTCTCGCAGCAACTGCCGGAGTACCGGAACAACCCCAGGCTGTTGCGGGAGCGCCTTCGCATCGCTTCCATCGGGCGCGTCCTGACGAATGCCACGGACAAGTTCTTCCAGCCGGGCCGGGTGGACGAGCTTCGGCTCAACCTGAGCCGCGAGCCCGAGACCCGTCCGGTGTCCGTTCCCCGGTAGCACGACCTCGCAACCTCCCGCCTCCTTCCTTTACCAGCCATGCAAGTCACATCGCTCCTCAGCCTCGACAAGGACCCGGGCAAGCACGAGCCGGGCTGCGACTGCGGCCATGACCACGGCGGCCTTGACCATTCGCACACGAACGTCCGCCTGTGGCAGACGCTGTTGGGCGCGGTATTCATAGCAAACTCGTTTGCGATCGACTGGTTCTTCAACCGGGGCGCGACGGTGGGCGAGCTGTCGGCGCTGGTGGGGGCGTGCATTCTGGGTTGGCCCATCCTCGTGGTGGCGTTCAAGGACCTGAGGCTGGGGCGGCTGTCGATCAACGAGCTCGTCGCGCTGGGAGTGCTTGCGTCGGCGGCGACGGGCGACTTCAAGACCGCGGGCATTGTTGCGTTCTTCATGTTGCTGGGCGAGGTGATCGAGACGCGGACGGCGGCGGGTGCGCGGGCGTCCATCCAGTCCTTGGTCAAGCTGACGCCGACGAAGGCGCGTCGGCTGCGCGACGGGCGGGAGGAGGAGGTTCCGGCGTCGGAGCTTCGCGTGGGCGACGTGATCCTTGTGCGTCCGGGGGACAACATCGCGGCGGACGGGCAGATTGCATCGGGGCAGGGCTCGATCAACCAAGCGAACATCACGGGCGAGTCGCTGCCCGTGGACAAGGGCCCGGGCGACCAGGTGTTTGCGGGGACGATCAACCTGACGGGCGCCCTGGAGGTGCGCGTGACGAAGGCCGGGCAGGACACGACCATCGGGCGGGTGCGGGAGCTGATCCTTGCGGCGGAGAAGACGAAGCTGCCGTTCATGCGGATCATCGACCAGTACATGGGCTACTACACGCCGTTGGTGCTGGTGATCGCGGGCCTTGTTTGGGCGTTCACGCGCGACCTGAACCGCGTCATCGCCGTGGTGGTGGTGGCGTGCCCCTGCGCGTTCGTGCTGGCGACGCCCACGGCGATGGTGGCCGCGTTGTCCGCCGCCGCGCGGCTTGGGATCCTCGTGAAGAACATTGCCGACCTTGAGGCCGCGGCGCGCATCTCGGCGTTCGTGTTCGACAAGACCGGGACGCTGACGACCGGGAAGCTGGTGGTGTCTCGGCTTAATCCCCTTGGGACGACGAGCCCGGCCGAGTTGCTGCGGGCGGCGGCGTCGGCGGAGCGCTATTCCAACCATCCGACGGCGCGGGCGATGGTGCAGCTTGCCGAGGAGGCGGGCGTGCCGTTGGCGGCGGCGACGGACTTCAAGGAGACGGCCGGCAGGGGCGTGTCGGCGACGGTGGATGGGCGAAGGGTTGTGATTGGGCGCGCGGCATTCCTTCGTGACCATGGCGTGAAGGATGGGTTCGCGGCGTCGGTGGACCTTGACGAGACGGCGGGTTTCTCGTTGCTGTTCGTGGCGGCGAATGGGGAGTGCATTGGGTGGGTCGGGTTGCAGGATCAGACGCGCACGGAGGCGGCGGTGGCGCTCAAGGAGTTGCAGGAGGCAGGGATTCGCCGGGTCGCGATGGTATCCGGCGACCGCAAACCCGTGGCGGAGCGGGTGGCGAAGGAGATTGGAATCAGCGAGGTGGTGGCCGAATGCCTGCCCCAGGACAAGGTGGAGTTCGTGCGGCAGACGAAGGCGAAGGGGCACCGGGTGGCGGTGATAGGCGACGGCGTGAACGACGCGCCGGCGTTGGCGGCCGGGGACATCTCGATCGCGATGGGCGCGGCGGGCTCCGAGGTGGCGGTGAACTCGGCGACGATCGCGTTGATGAACAACGACCTGCGCCGCCTTCCGTTTTTGGTCCGGCTGAGCCGGATGTCGCGTTCGGTGATCAACCAGAACTTCCTGTTCGGCGTCTTCTTCATCATCGGCGGGCTTGCGGCCGCGGCGATGGGCTACCTGAACCCGATCGTGGCCGCGATCATGCACAACGCGGGTTCGTTGATCGTGGTGTTCAACTCGGCAAGACTGGTTCGCATGGGCGAGGAACTCGAGGCGTTCCATGCAGCGGACGCATCCGGGGAAGCGGGCTCCGGCGGCGGTGGGGAGCCGCAGGCACGGCCGGCCGTGGCGATGGCTTGAACGAGGGCTGCACCCCTGTCCCGAAGCCGACAGAACCGACTGAATCCAGCCATGGCAACCGTACCGACAGCAACGACGCAGGCCGTGGGCGAGCGCCCGGCGCCCTCGGACGAAGTGGTGGTCCGGGCGGTGGGGCTGACGAAGGTCTTCAAGGATTTCTGGGGCCGGCCAAAGGCGCGGGCGGTGGACAACGTGGACTTCGAGATCCGGCGCGGGGAGATCTTTGGGTTGCTGGGCCCGAATGGGTCTGGCAAATCGACCACGATCAAGATGCTCCTTGGCCTGCTGTACCCCAGCAAGGGGCATGTCACCGTGTTCAACCAGTCGCCGAGGGACGTGAGCACCAAGGCGCGCATCGGGTACCTCCCGGAGGAATCCTACCTCTATCGATACCTCAACCCGGGCGAGACACTGGACTTCTTCGGGTCGTTGTTCCGGTTGGACTCGGCGGATCGGCGGAACCGGACGGAGCAGTTGATCGAGATGGTGGGTTTGAACCAAGCGCGTTCCCGGACGGTTGGGGAGTTCTCGAAGGGCATGCAACGGCGCATCGGGATTGCGCAGGCGCTGGTGAATGACCCGGACCTCGTGATCCTTGACGAGCCCACGGCGGGGCTGGACCCGCTGGGCTGCCGCGAGGTGAAGGACCTCATCATGGCCCTCGCCCGGCGTGGCAAGACGGTGATCCTCTCGTCCCACCTGTTGGCAGACGTGGAGGACGTGTGCGACCGCGTGGTCATCTACTACGGCGGACGCATCCACGCGCAGGGCCCCTTGCACGAGTTGTTGGCGCGTCCGGACCAGGTTCGGATCACGGCGCCGATCGTGTCGCGCGAGGCGACCGAGCGGGCGCTTGCGGCATTGCGGGCCGAGGCAGGCGACAAGGTGCGCCTCGACAACCCCACCCAGAATCTCGAGGGCTATTTCCTTGAGGTGGTGGAGCGAGCGCGTGCCAAGGGCGACACCAGCGGCGCGACGTCGGGCAACAAGGTCGCGCAGTTCATCCGGGGCGGGGCCGCGGAGGCGTCGGCGTCGCAGGCGGATGCCGTGCTGGAGCGGTTGTCGAGGCCCACGGCGCCGGCACCCGCGGCGGCTGACGCGGCGGATACGGCGGCACCGACGATGGATGCCGCCCGGCTTGATGCGCTGGCCCAGCCGAAGGCACCGGAGGTGGGTCCGGGTCCGCAGCCTGCGGCCGAGGCAGAGAAGCCCGCGGACCTTGCGAAGGCGAACGACAAGCTCTCGGGGTTGCTGGGCGGGCGTCCGAGGTAACCGGTGCATGCGATGAAGCGGGCCTATGAGCTTTACGTGGACGAGACGGGGAACCGGCGGGCGGTGCCGCTGGGGTTCTCGTTGGCCGGGCTTGGGTTGTCGTGGGCTTGGATGCTGATGCAGCGGTTGTGGGTGCAGGGTTTGGTGACGGGGGTGGTGAACGCCCTGCTGGTCGGGATCCTTTATGCGAACCGCGTGCCATGGGGCTTCTACGTGGCGTTGCAGGCCGTGCTCGGGATCGTGGTGGGGTTTTCGGCGCGATCATTGCGGGAGCTCGCGGCGGAGCGAGGCGGGCTCGCGTACGCGTGCACCGTTCATGCCCGGGACGCGGCAACGGCGATCGCGATGCTGGTGCAGGTCGGCGGGAAGCCATTGCCCGAGTGGCGGGCGCGTCGCGTGGGCGGGGTGCCGGACATCGCGCCGGTGTCGTGGCGCGGGGTGCTGGCGATGGCGCTGCTGACGCTGAAGGCGGCGTTCCGGTACCGGTTGGTGGTGGTGTTGCTGACGATCTTGGTAGGGGCGGTGTTCGCGTTGCCGCTGATCATCAAGCATGATGGCACGGCCACCGGCTTCTCGCAGATCCTGTTGGCGTACACGCTGACGTCGATCACGACGTTGCTGGGTTTTTCCAGCCTGTGGCTGGCGTGCGGGACGCTGGCGCGGGACATCGAGGACATGTCGTTGTTCCTTGTCGTGGTAAAGCCGATCCCGCGCTGGCAGGTGTGGCTGGGCAAGTGGGTGGGCATCATGGCGCTCAACGCGGGCATGGTCGCGATCGCGGGCGCCATCGTGTACGGGCTCCTGCACGTGCGCGCGTCGCAATTGCCGGAGGCGCAATTGGCCAAGCTGCGGAACGAGATCCTTGTGGCGCGCGAGCCGGTGCGGGCCAACGCGATCGACCTTGCGGCGGAAACGGAGAGGGAGTTCCAGAAGCGGCGTCAGGACGCAACGGTGGCGCAGATGAACCCGGACTTTGTTAGGAAGCAGGTGCGGGCACAGCTCGAGGGGCGGTTGCAGGCGGTGGCACCGGGCCAGTTCCGGCCGGTTCCATTCGACTTTGACCTTGGGCCTGGTGCCCGGGAGCGGTTCAAGGGCCGCATGCTGTACGTGCGCGTGAAGTTCTTCACCCCGGAGTACGTGGGCTTGGACGCGTCCTTCGACCATGGATGGGAGGTGGGCGGGGGGAAGCAGACGCGGCCGGTGCGATTGCGCAACAACTTCGGCCCGGACGTGCCGTCGGAGTTCGAGATCCCGGGGGAGTTGATCGACGGGGACGGGCGATTGTCGTTGAGGTATGCGAACCTTGGGAAGCTGACGTTGGTGTTTCCGCCGGACGAGGGCGTGCAGGTGTTGTGCCCGGAGGCCTCGTTTTCGGTGAACTTCGCCCGCGGGTTGTGCGTGATCCTTGCTTGGCTGGGCCTGCTGACGGCGATTGGCTTGTTCTCGGCCTCGTTCCTGTCGTTCCCGGTCGCGTCGTTCCTGTCCTTGGCGTTGCTGGTGATTGGGTTGTCCTCGGGGACGCTGAAGCAGGTGGTGGAGCAGGGCGGGGTGGTGGGGATCAACCACGAGACCGGGGTGGTCTCGGCCAACTCGTTGGTGAACCAAGTGGCCGTGCAGGTCTATGGGGGCGCGTACTGGGTGCTGAGCCAGGTCTCGGGGTTCTCGCCGGTGGATGCGCTTGCGACGGGTCGCTCGATCACGTGGGCCGAGCTGGCCCGTGCGGTGGCGTTGGTGGTGGGCGTCACGGGCGGCGGATTGGCCGTCGCCGGAATGCTGATCCTGACCCGCCGCGAAATCGCCATGCCCACATGAACCCGCGCAAGGTCCTACCGCTGTTGGTTGCCGTGGCCGCGCTCGTGGCCGGGCACTTCTTCCAGGCACGCCTGAACCGGGACCGGGACGAGCTGGGGTTGACGCGATCGGCGGTGTTGTCGAATGCGCCGCCGGTGCTGGCGTTCACGACGGTGGCGCTGGGCGGCTTCCGCGGGTTGATTGCCAACGCGCTGTGGATTCGGTCCACGGAGCTGCAGGACGACGGCAAGCATTTTGAGGCGGTGCAGCTCGCGGACTGGATCACCAAGCTGCAACCGCATTTCTCGGCGGTGTGGGTTCACCTTGCATGGAACCTTTCCTACAACATCTCCGTGAAGTTCCCGGACCCGGAGGACCGCTGGCTTTGGGTTCAGCGGGGCGTGGAGCTCCTGCGCGACGAGGGCCTGAGGTACAACCCGCGGGCGATCGACATCCACGCGGAGCTCGCCCGGCATTTCCACCACAAGATGGGCGCGAACCTCGACGACGCGCACCTGGCGTATAAGGCGCACTGGGCGGAGGAAATGCAGGCGTTGTTGCCGGGCGGGCGGCCGGACTACGGGGTGTTGCTCAAGCCGGTGACGGGCGAGGACACGAAGCGGGTCCAGACGCTGGTGGAGCGCTACAAGCTCGATCCCGCGCTCATGAAGGAGGTGGATGACACGTACGGGCCGCTGGAATGGCGCCTGCCTGAGACGCACGCGATTTACTGGGCGACGCGCGGCCTCAAGCTGGGACGGGGCGCGGGCGACGTGCGCATGCTGCGGAGGAACATTTTCCAGCCGATGATGATGGCGTTCCAACGCGGGCGCCTTGTGACCAACAGCCTCGCGCAACGCATCCAGTTCGCGCCGAACCTCGACATGATCGACAACGCGTCCCGCGCGTACCTTGGCCAGATCGACGCCGAGGAGGAGGAGGGGATGAAGGACAGCTTCCAGCGCGCGCACCGGAACTTCCTGAAGGACGCGGTCTATTTCCTGTATGCCTACAACCGGCAGCGGGAGGCCCGGAAATGGTTTGAGTACTGCCGGACGACCTACGGCACGAACTCGGCCATCCCGCTGGAGTGGAACCTTGAGGACTACGCACTGTCGCGCATCACGGAGGACGTGGGCGAGACGTCGCGTGACCGGTCGATGGCGATCATCGAGGGCTTGATCGAGGCGTCGTACGTGCACTTGGTGGAGGGAGACGCCGACCAGTTTCAGGGGCTGATGCTGATGGCCGAGCGCGTGCATTCCAACTTCGGCGCGCGCACGACGCACAAGAGCGCGGTGCAACGCCTTCCGCTTGGTCCGTTCGACGAGTTGAAGCGCAACAGCCTGCTCCGGTTGCTGGACCCGCAGTCGGGGACCTCGCAGGAGTTCCGCGACCGGCTTCGCACCGAGCTGAAGTTGCCCGCGACGTTTGGCGTGCCCGCCACCAATGCGCCGCCGGGTGCAGCGGCGCCGAAGGGTGGCGGATAGCCAGCAGGGGTGTCTTGGACTTGCTTGGGCGTTCATGGCACGGGGCACCGTGGGATGTGTCCGACGCAACCGGTGAGGCAAGGTGGTCCAAGGCGATCACCCCCCGGACTCCTGTTCAGGAAGCAGGCTCGCCAACCTCCGGACACGCCCGTGTCGGCCTTGCGGCTGAGCATCACTCGACGGCTCGCAGAACGGCGATTTGGTGTGCTGTAAGGGGCCGATCGAACAGGAGCGTGCGGCCGATCAAGCCGCGGTAGTAGCCGTTGTGGAAGTAGAACAACTCGGCGCCAAGAACGACGGACGGGGAGAGCGCGAAGGGATCGAGTCGCTTCTGGGTCCTGCCCTCCAGCACGGTCTTCCCGTCGAGGCAAAGGCGCACGCGCCATGCGTTCCCTGTTGTTGGCTCGCCACTCATGGCGACCTGGTGCCAGCGACCTGCCTCGACCATGGCTTCCGGGGTGGTGAAGCGATCCGTGACGTCGAGGGCTCCCTGCAACTGATACGGGGCGGATTGTCCGACCAGTCGCAGGACCATGCGGCGGGCGCCGATGCCGACGATGTCGCCGGTTCCCCCGTGCTCGGCCTTGCCCATGGTGGCGGCGGGCTTGACCCATGAAACGATGGTGAAGCCACCCAGGAGGAGGGCGTCGCGGCCATGATGGCCGGCCACGGCCACGGGAATGGTCTCCCGCCCCTTGTAGGCTGGGTGCCCGAAATAGCCGGAATCCAGGGCGCCTGCTTTCGGATAGATTCCAGTGCCTCCCGTGTTGTCTGCGAATCTCAGGGCGGGCCGGCCATCGTCGGGGACCCAGTCGGTGTTTGCCAATTCGAGGACGCCCAGCGGGCCGGAGGCGAAGTCGAGGGCGTGCATGCCGCGTCCCTCCACCATCCTGTAGTCCATGATCGCGCCCTGCGGCGATGGCGAGACCATCGAGGCGACCGGGTTTGCGGTGCTGGCAATGCCTTTGGGCAAGGGGTCCCCGGGCTTGAGCAACCGGAACTCCGCGTCCGTGAAGAAGGCATGTCCCGTGCCGCCGTTGCCGAAGCCGAGCGTGAGTGTCTTGATGCCGTCGGGAAGGTCGAAGGCGAGGCCGGCCTGCCTCCAACCGAACGTGCCGGCGCCGACAAAGTGGCGGAGGTTGAGCCTTGGCTTGCCGGACGGGTCAGCCGCCGTCAGTTCGATGCGTCCCCCGGGGCCGAACAGGTTGTCGCCCATCGCCTGGACCGAGAGCACATAGCGGCCGGGCGCGAGGCCACCGGCGGGGAGTGGCAGGGGTGCGGCCCCGGAGGCCAGCGGGCCCAGCCTCATGGCATGGCCGCCCTTGGTTTCTGGTGCCTTGGCCAACTCGTAGGTGGGGCGGCCGTTGTGCGCGGACATGAACGGCACGCGCCCGTAGATCCATGAATCGCTCAGGGCGACGAATTGCGAGAAGGTTGTCCTCGGCCACTCGGCGAAGATGTAATGATGCCCGGGGTCGAACATCGGGCCTTCAACCGTCCGGGCCTCGTTGAATAGCATTGCGGCCTCCGCGGCCGGGTATCCCGTGTAGCGGTAGCGCACCGAGATCTTCTGGGCGGGCTTGAGCGTTTCGGCGGGGAAGCTGACGCCCGTGTCGTAGAAGGCGGCACACACGGCCGTGTTGAGCTTTCGTCCGCCCGTGTCGGGCGTCCGATACTCCACGGCCGGGCAAATCGGGACCGGGTCGTTGTGGCGTCCATGCCATACGCGGAGCCCGTCGGCCATGCCAAGGTCCCCCTGGACCCCCGGGTCCACTGGGTAGACTGGCCGTCGTCGCAGAGAGCCGTCGGCCTTGCGAAAGACAAGGTACTGCCAATTGAACGGGTCGAGAGGGGTGTGGTGCTCGAAGTCAAGCCCGTTGCGGAAGGGAAACGGTTCCCCGGCCAGCACCTCCAGCTCGCTTTCGATGTCGTAGGTATAGACGGAACGCCGGTCATCCCATCCCACGGTCATCCGGGACCGAGTGCGAAACCGGTTTTTTTCGTGCTTTCCGACCCATGATACCCCGAGTTCCCTTCCCCCCCCGTCCACCTTGACGTCGGTCGTGTCGTTCCTTGCATCTGGATAGGCGCCTTGCGCCTGGACATCCCAGTGGCTGTTGAATCCGAGCAGGGGCCGAAGGCCCGGGCGCAGCTTCACGTTGTTGACGAAGGAGGACGCTGGGTCGGGTAGGAGCAGGATGGGTTCGTCGCCGTCGAACACCCATTGTCGTCCGCCGACCCAGCGTCGTGCCCGGAAGCGGGGTTGGTGGGCAGGCGGGCTTTCGTACGCTCCAGATTCAAGCGGGGTCACCGCGACGTGCCTGAACTCGACCATGGCGCCGCTGTTGGCGCCGATGCCGACCTTGCCGTCCCCGAGCGGATCCGGATCGATGAAGGAGATGACCTCGCGTCCGTTGGCCGTGACGGTGACCCGGTTGGCACGGGCACGGGCCGTCAGGGCGAGGGTGGAGTCCTTGCCGACAATGACCGGGACGCTCCGGACATAGCCGCCTGACGGGAACTTGACCACGGCGACCTCGGCGAGTGATGCAGACACTTGGACCCGGTATCCGCCCCCGTCCGTGGCCCGGAGAAGCAGCCCGGCGTCCCAGCCATGGTCATCGACCGCCTTGTCCGGCCAAACCGACCATGACTCGCCGAAGAACGACCTGAGCTTTCCCACCTCTCGAACCTGGATGATCGCCGACACCTCGACGTCCGGGACTGACGCCGGAGTCATCAGGTAGGCCCATTTGCGGGCGGTGAGCGTTGCGGTCTCGTTGGAGACGGTCGCGTCCTTCCACGCGGGCGGGGCCGGGGTCCATCCGGCCAAGCCGGGGGTGGAGCCTGCGGCGAGGAGGGATGTCCAGCCGTGGACAAGCCATGCGCATGCGACGGCCCGTACGAGTAATGGGACGACGTGGCGGTTGCGCATGATTTCGCGCCTGTCCGGTGCCTTCATGTTTTGCACGCCATAAGGCCGGTGATGCTCTAGCAAGACCACGCCATCGTGCGAGCCGTGGCAAGTTTTCTTGTTCCACCCGCCAGGAGGTCTCGGTGCCACGTTTCCTCGCACGGGAGCCTTGTGGCCTCGGTCCCGGACTGAGTGTCGAACGGAGGTTTGGCTGCGAAACGCCATGCCGACCTTTTCGCCTCCATCGAATCGCCCTGCCTTCCAATCGGACCGTGACATGACCCAAAAGGTTTGGTTTCCGATTCGAACGTTCCATGACGCCAACGATTTCGTTCCTGGAGCAGGGGCTTTGCAGCGGAATCAAATGGACAGTTCTGGCCTTGTTGCCGGGCTTGTTTTCGGTCCGGCATCGACCTTGTGACGGGAGGGTGACAGGTTCGCGGCCATGACATCACCTGCGGATCAAGCGGTGCCCGTGCGGCGTTCAGGGTGGCGCCGGCTGTTCTCATGCTGCCTTTGGATGGGCGGGGTTGGGGCTGTCATGGTCGCGTTGACGGTGGTGGCAGCGGTGGTGCTTTGGCGGACGGGCCGGGTGTCGCTTTGGTTTGCGCGAAACCAGTTCACGAAGACGGAGGCGGTGGCTCCGACGGACCGGCCATGGCCGCCTCCGGGAACCCCCGCCGGGGTGGAGCCGGAGAATGGCTGGGCCGGCCCGAGGCCTGATGCGCGCGGGCTCCGGACGCGGGGGGAGTTCTTTCTCCGGACGAATGTTTGGCAAGTGCACCTCACGTTCACGGAGGAGCAATGGGCGGCGGTCCAGGCGACGGGCATTCGTCCGGGGATCAACTTCAACCCGGTCGAGGGGAAGTTTCCGCTGCGAAGCGAGCATGCGCCGAGGAACGGGTTGGCGGGGGTCATGGGCCTTGGCCAGCCGTGGTCGTCGGCCCGTGTTTCCGTGGGGGGGATGGACATGGGGTTGGTGTCGGTGCGATTGAAGGGCAACGGGACGTTCCTGAACTCGTTCGGGGCGTTCAAGAAGCCGTTCAAGCTGGACCTTGGGCGCGGGAATGAAGGCCGGAAGGTGGCGGGAAACGTGGTGTTGAACCTGAACAACCTGGTCTCGGACTTCTCGTCGATGAGCGACGCGATGGGGTACCGGTTCTACCGGGAGGCCGGGGTGCCGTCGCCTCGCACGGCGTACGCGCGGGTCTTGCTGGGGATCGGGGATCGATTCAAGCGTCGGCCGCTTGGGTTGTACGTGATGGTGGAGAACCTGGATGCGGACTGGGTCGCGGAAACGTTTGCGGGGAGGGATGCCGCCTTGTTCAAGCCCGTGACGTACGAGCTGTTTCGGGACCTTGGCACGAACTGGGCGGCATACGAGGGCATCTATGACCCCAAGACTCGGCTAAAGGAGGCGCACAAGACGCGGCTGATGGAGGCGGCGCGTTGGGTGACGTCGGCGTCGGACGAGGAGTTTGCGGCGCGGGCGGGGGAGTACTTGGACCTTGTGGAGGTGGCGCGGTTCGTGGCGGTGACGTCGTTGATTTCGAGCTACGACGGGTTCCTGTACAACGGGCAGAACTTCATGATGTACCTTGACGGGCCGACGGGGCGGTTTGGGTTTGTGCCATGGGACCTTGACCAGGCATGGGGCGAGTTCCCGTTGGTGGGGACGGTGAAGGGGCGTGAGCAGGCCAGCATCGACCGGCCATGGGTGGCGGACCATCGTTTGCTGGAGCGGTTGTTCGCAATGGACGCGTTCCGGAGGATGTATCGGGCGGAGCTTGAGGGCTTGTTCGGGCGGTTGTTCGTGCCCGCTCGCCTGCATGCGGAGGTGCAGGAGTTGGCGGCGTTGATTCGGCCCGTGGTCGCGGAGGAAAGCGACTACCGGCTGGGACGATTTGACCTTGCGGTGTCCGAGACATGGGAGGAGGGCGAGCCTGAGCCGCGGATCGACGACCCGTTTCGTCCGGTTCACCGGATTCACCGGTTCATCGACCGGAGGCATGCGTCGGTCCGAGCGCAGTTGGACGGGCGCGAGCGGGGCGCGGTGTTCGAGAAGCGCCGGGACATCGGGAAGCAGGAGCCGTAGCCGCTGCGGCCGGAGGGGTCAGCTTGCGGGGCGGGTTGCGCGGCGCTGGGCGATCCATGCGTCGGAGCTGTAAAGGACGAGGGCGGCCCAGATGATGACGAAGCAGGCCATGCGACCGGTCGGGACGGACTCGTGATAGACGATGACGCCGATGAGCATCTGGAGCGTCGGGGCGATGTACTGCATGACGCCGAGGGTGGAGAGGCGGATGTATCGTGCGCCGTGGGCAAACAGGAGGAGCGGGAGGGCGGTGACGAGGCCGCTGCTGAGCAGCAGGAGGTGTCCGGCGGCATCGAGCTTGCCCATGGCACCGAGTCCGTGGTGGTGGCGCCATGCAAGGAAGGCGATGGCGGCGGGGGCCAGGACGAGCGTCTCGATGGCGAGGCCGGGGATCGGGCCGATGGATGCGGTCTTGCGATGGAGGCTGTAGGCGCTCCAGCTGCCGGCAAGGACGAGGGCGATCCATGGGAGGCGGCCGGCCATGACGACCATGCCGCCCACGCCCGCCGCCGCGACGAGCACGGCGGCGACCTGGGTCCGGCGGAGGTGTTCATGGAGGACGGCGCGGCCGGCGACCACGCTGAAGAGGGGAACGAGGAAGTAGCCGAGGCTCGTCTCGACGATGTGGCCGGTGTTGACGCCCCAGACATAGACGAGCCAGTTGGTGGTGAGGAGTGCGGCTCCGAGGATGACGCGTCCGATGGAGCGGGGCGATCGGAGCGCCGCGAGGGATTCCATGCGGCCCTTCCGGGACGGGAGGAGCAGGAGCCCGAGGAGGACCATGGACCCGAGGTGCCTGTGCGCGATCAACTCGACGGGGTCCACCGAGGCGAGTCGTTTCCAATAGAGGGGAACGAGGCCCCAGAGAAGGTAGCAACCGGCGGCAGCCAGCGCCCCGGAAGCCGCGCGCCCGGGGTGATCGACATGGGCTTGGTTTCCGGGGGAGGACTTCACCGGGCGGCGGCGATGGGGCGGTACAAAAGCGGGGCAGTCACGCCGTTTTTGGGGAGATGCCGCCGTGGCATGGGGCTGGGCGACGGGATCGTCCGGCGGCGTGGACCTGCTAGCCGATGCGCCATGTAATGCGGGCGCGGTCGAGGTCGTAGGGGGACATCTCCATGCGGACGCGGTCGCCGACGCTGAGGCGGATGAAGCGCTTGCGCATCTTGCCGCAGACGGTGGCGAGGACCATGTGCTTGTTGTCGAGCTCGACTCGGAACATGGTGCCGCGAAGGACAGTTCTGACGGCGCCCTCGACCTCGATGTGACCTTCGGAATCCAGATGTTTTTGCATGGCTTGAAACAAAAAGGGCGAGGCCGGGATGACCCGTGCCCCGCCTTGATTGGGCTTTTGGAGGCTTAGTACCGGCCGCGGCCACCGCCACCGCCGCCACCACCACCGAAGCGGCGACCGCCACCGCCACCGCCGCCGCCGAAGCCACCGCTGCGGGGACGCTCCTCACGTTCGCGGGCGACGTTGACGGTGAGTGCGCGGCCATCGAGATCGCGGCCGTTCATGCCGTCGATGGCCTTCTGGGCGTCCTCTGCGGAGGCCATGGTGACGAAGCCGAAGCCGCGAGGGCGGCTGGTCATGCGGTCCACCATGATGGCGACCTCGAGGACGGCGCCGTGTTGGGCGAAGGCGTCTTGGAGGTCGTTTTCGGTGGTCTGGAACGAAAGGTTCCCGACAAACAACTTGTTGCTCATGCTGACTTGATGCTGTCCGTACTTGGACGTCGTATTCCCAGACAGTTCCCGCGGATCGGGTTTCAAATCATCACTGAACCAAGTTCACCTGAGGATTACCTTGCCTTGAACGAGACGAACGAATCGTGACAGGGAGATGTTGCTGGATTCCTCCAGCGGGAGGCAAGCGCGAACTCGCCTCCTTTCGGGGTCCATGCCGGGGCTTGCGGCGGCGTGGGCGGGCGGGGGACGATGACGGCCATGACGTTGAGGGCTTCCGAGTTGGCGCGGTACATTGACCATACGTTGCTGAGGCCGGACGCGACGGCGGCGGACGTGGAGCGGTTGTGCGCGGAGGCGGCGCGGCAGGGTTTCCACTCGGTGTGCGTGCACGGGTCGCGGGTGGCGTTGGCGTCGGCGAGGCTGGAGGATGCGGGCGCGGCGGTGTTGGTGGCGGCGGTGGTGGGCTTTCCGCATGGGGCGGCCGACGCGGAGACGAAGCGGTTCGAGGTGGAGTCGGTGATCGACCTTGGCGCGCAGGAGATCGACATGGTGATGAACGTGGGGCGGTTGAAGGACGGGGACGAGCGCGGGGTGCTGCGGGAGTTGCGGGACGTGGTGGAGGCCGCGGAGGTGGTGCCGGTGAAGTTGATCCTTGAGACGTGCCTGTTGACGGACGACGAGAAGCGGCGGGCGTGTTCGTTGGCCGTGGAGGCCGGGGTGAAGTGGGTGAAGACGTCCACGGGCTTCGGAAAGGGCGGGGCGACGGTGGAGGACGTGCGGTTGATGCGTGCCAGCGTGCCGGGGTCGATCGGGGTGAAGGCGAGTGGCGGGATCCGGGACACGGCGACGGCGCTGGCCATGATCGAGGCCGGCGCGACACGGCTGGGAACGAGCGCGGGGATTGCGATCGTGGAGGGGCTGCAAGGGCAACAGGGCGGGGCATATTAGGGGGGTGCGGCGGGCTTTTTTCGGTGAAGTCCGATTCCATCCTTGGCGTCGGGTGGGGGCGTGGGGAACATCCGCGCATTCCAAGAATGAGCGCACTACGTTTGACCGTTGTTTCGGCGGCCGTGGCCATGGCCTTGTCGGGTTCGAGCAGCCTTGCGGCGTCCCTTGAGTTGCGTCCGGAGGACCATGTGGTGCTGGTGGGCGGCGCGATGGCGGACCGGATGCAGCACACGGGCTATTTCGAGGCCTTGGTGCATGCGGCGTACCCGGATCACAAGCTGGTGTTCCGGAACCTTGCGGCGGCGGGGGACGAGGTGGCGGTCCGGCATCGGTCGGAGAACTTCGGGAGCCCGGACGACTGGTTGAAGCGGACGAAGGCGGACGTGATCCTTGGATTTTTTGGGGCGAACGAGGCGGCGAAGGGGCCGGGCGGGGTGGAGGGCTTCAAGAAGGACCTGGCCACCTGGATCCGGCATGTGCGTGCGGGCAACTATTCCGGGAAGGGGGCGCCGCGGGTGGCCTTGGTCTCGCCCGTGCTGCAAGAGCGGCACCGGGACCCGAACTTTGCGGATCCGGGGCCGATGAACGCCAACATCCGGATGTATGCGGCGGCCATGGCGGAGGTGGCAAAGGCGGAGGACGTGCCGTACGTGGACGTGCTTGGCGAGAGCGAGGCGCGTTACACGGCGGCGGCGGCGAGCGGGCGGTCGTTGACGGTGAACGGGCATCTGTTGTCGCCGGAGGGGGACGCGGCCCTTGCTCCGGCATTGTTCTCGGGGCTGACGGGCAAGCCTGCGCCGGCGACGAGCCTTGAGAAGCTGCGGGCGGCGGTGAACGAGAAGAACGCGCAATGGCACCAGCGCTACCGGACGATCGACGGCTACAACGTGTACGGGGGGCGGTCGGCGCTGGCGTACCAGCCGGGCAAGGGCGGGTTCATCTCGGACCGCAACGCGCCGGCGCCGTACGTCTCCAACTACAAGACGATGCAGGAGGAGATGGCGGTACGAGACCAATTGACCGCGAACCGCGACCCGGTGGTCTGGGCGGCGGCGCACGGACGGGAGATGGAGCCGGACGACTCGAACCTGCCGAAGGTGCAGCCGGTGGCGACGAACAAGGCGGGCGGCAAGGCGGACGGCGCGCACGAGTTCCTGTCGGGCGAGGCGGCGATCGCCAAGATGACGGTTCACTCGGGGATGAAGGTGAACCTGTTCGCGAGCGAGGAGCAGTTTCCGGCGTTGGTGAAGCCGGTGCAGATGGCATGGGACGCGAAGGGCCGTCTTTGGGTGGCGGCGTGGCCGAACTACCCGGAGCGGACGCCGGACTCGAAGGTGGGTGACAGCCTTCTGGTGTTCGAGGACACGAACGGGGACGGGAGGGCAGACCGTTGCACGCCGTTCATCGACGAGTTGAACGGGCCGACGGGCTTCCAGTTTTACAAGGACGGCGTGCTGATCGTGCAGGCGCCGGACCTTTGGTACGTGCGGGACACGGACGGCGACGGGAAGGCGGACTGGAAGGAGCGGGTGTTGATGGGGCTGGACTCGGCGGACTCGCACCACACGTCGAACGCGGTGGTGCTGGACCCGGGCGGATCGATCTACCTGAGCGACGGCGTGTTTCACCGCACGCAGGTCGAGACGGCGTTCGGGCCGGTGCGCAACGACGACGCGGCGATCTTCCGGTTCGAGCCGCGCACGGGGCGCTTCGAGACGTACATCGCGTATGGGTTCGCCAACCCGCACGGCAAGGTGTTTGACCGCTGGGGCAACGACTTCGTGACGGACGCGACGGGCAACAACACGTACTTCGCGCCTGCGTTCAGCGGCCACATTGACTACCCGCGCAAGCATTCCGGCATGCGCGAGTTCTGGAACCGCCCTTCGCGTCCCTGCCCGGGCACCGGCATCCTGTCGAGCCGGCATTTCCCGGACGAGTTCCAGGGAAACTACCTCAACTGCAACGTGATTGGCTTCCAGGGCATCTTCCGGGTGCGCGTGACGGAGGAGGGCTCGGGCCTGAAGGGCGAGACGTTGGAGAACATCGTGTCGTCCACGGACCCCAACTTCCGCCCGAGCTGCGTCTCGGTGGGGCCGGACGGGGCGTTGTACTTCAGCGACTGGCACAACCCGATCATCGGGCACATGCAGCATCACCTGCGGGACCCGAACCGCGACAAGGTGCACGGGCGGGTGTACCGGGTGACGTACGAGGGTCGCCCGACGCTGGTGCCCGCGCGGATCGCGGGGCAGCCGTTGCCGGCGTTGCTGGAGTTGCTGAAGTCCCCCGAGGACAACGTGCGCGAGCGCACGAAGATCGAGCTGGGCGCGCGCGAGACCCGGGACGTGATCCTGGCGGTGAAGGCGTGGGTGGCCGGGCTGGACCGGAAGGACCCCGAGTTTGAGCACCACCGGACGGAGGCGCTTTGGGTGCACCAGTGGCACAACGTGGTGGACGCGGGGCTGCTGGCAGAGGTGTTGGGCTCGCCCGACCCCCGCGCCCGGGCGGCAGCGGCACGGGTGCTTTGTTACTGGCGCGACCGCGTGCCGGATGCCCTTGCGAGGTTCAAGGCGATCGCGGCGGACCCGCACCCGCGGGTGCGGCTGGAGGCGGTGCGCGCGGCGAGCTTCTTCCGGGAGCCGGCGGCGGCCGACGTGGCGCTGGAGGCGTTGCGCAAGCCGACGGACTACTACCTCGACTACACGATGCGCGAGACGCTGCGGCAACTGGAGCCGGTCTGGCGCAAGGCGATTGCCGACGGGCAGCCCGTGGCGGCGGACAACCCGGCGGGGATCGAGTACCTGATGCGCAGCGCGAGCACGGCCGAGCTCCTGAAGTTTCCGCGCACGCCCGGCGTGTTGTCCACGATCCTCCGAAGGCCGGACGTCACGGACATGGACCGCACGGCGGCGCTGGCCGAGCTGGCGCACGAGAAGAAGACGACGCGCGTGGCGATGTTGCTGGACCTGCTGGAGGCTTCGGACACCGACGGCTCGGCTCAGGGGGCCCTCGGGCGAATCCTGCCGGCCGAGTCGCCGAAGGAGGTGAAGGCGTTGCGATCACGTGTGGAGGCGATCGCCCGGAAGTCGGCGCATGCGGGCGCCCGGCAGGGGGCGTGGGCGGCGTTGGCGTCGGCGGACGAGAGCTTCGACGGCATCTGGGCGTCGGTGGCGTCGGACGTGGGTGCGTTGTCCGACGTGTTGAACTCGGTGCCGCTGGTGCTGGACCCGGAGCTGCGGGGGCGTCTTCGTTCCAAGGTTGAGGCGCTGGTGAGGCAGGTTCCCCCGGATCTCGTGGCGGCGGCGCAGAAGCGCGGCGTGGGCCGGTTTGTGCGCGTCGAGCTGCCGCGGCGGGGCACGCTGACGTTGGCGGAGGTCGAGGTGTTCAACGGCGACCGGAACGTGGCGCGAGGGGCGAGGGCGACGCAGTCGAGCACGACGAACGGGGGGAACGCCGGCAACGCGGTCGATGGGCGAACCGACGGGGTGTTCGGCTCGGGCACGCAGACGCACACGGCGGAGAACAGCGACCGGCCATGGTGGGAGGTGGACCTTGGCGGGGACCAGGCAGTGGACTCGGTGGTGGTGTGGAACCGCACGGAGGGCGACCTTGGGCGCCGGCTGGACGGCTTCACGTTGGTGGTGCTGGACCGCGACCGGCAGGAGGTCTTCCGCAAGGAGGGCAACGTGGCGCCGGCCCCGTCGGTCCGGATCGCGGTGGGCGGCGACCCCGTGGCCACGCTGCGGCGTTCGGCGATTCGCGCGCTGGTCTCCATGGGCGGTCGCCCGGCCGAGACGTTTGGGTTGTTGTCCGACGTGATCGGCAACGGGGGGCCGGTGGTGGTGGCGGCTGGGCGCGGGCTTCGGTCGGTGCCGGTGCCGGCATGGCCGGCCGCGGCGGCGTCCAAGGCCGCGAGGGGCTTGGTGGCATGGGCCGCCAAGGTGCCCGCCGCCGAGCGGACGTCGGCCGACTACGTGGAGACCATCCAGTTGGCGTCGGACCTTGGGGGCGTGCTGCCGGAGGCGGAGCGCGGGTGGCTGCGCGGCGAACTGAAGGGCCTCCGGGTGGCGGCGTTCGTGGTGCGGACGGTGCGCGAGCAGATGCGGTTTGACACGACGCGCCTTGTGGTGGAGGCGGGGAAGGACTTCGAGGTGACGTTCGAGAACGGGGACTTCATGCCGCACAACCTTGTGGTGACGAGGCCCGGGACGCGCGAGGCGGTGGTGGCGGCGGCCTTGTTGCTGAAGCCGGACCAGGTCGATGGCAAGGGCCGCGCCTACCTTCCGGCGTCGGCGGACGTGTGGGGTGGCACGCGGTTGCTGGATGCGGGCCAGCGCGAGGTGCTGCGGCTGCGGGCGCCCTCGGAGGAGGGCGTGCATGAGTATGTGTGCACGTTCCCGGGGCACGGCCAGGTGATGGTGGGACAGTTGGTGGTGACGCGCGACGTGGACGGGTACCTCGCGGCGCATCCGCAGGCCCCGGCGCAGCCCGAGGCAAAGACAGGCGGGGAGTAGGGACGGAGACGGCGGGCCGGCGTCGTGCGCCTCACTCGGTCGTGATGCCAAGGACGAACGGGCGGAACGTGAGGGATCCCGGCTCGAAGTCGAGCGACTCCACCCCCAGCTCCGGCCGCGGGTTTTCCCACGTCATGAGGTACAGGTGGATCGATTGCCCGCGATGGGGCGAAGGCATGGTCCCGGCCCATGCGATGCGTGGCGTGCCGTCAGGGGTTGGCAGGCCGGGCGACGCCTTCCAGTCGAGGATGTCGCGGCCATAGACCACGGGTTGTTCCGTCGTCCCGCCGGACTCGTGGTGGATGAGCCAGCGGGCGACATCGTCCTGATGGGTTCGCCCGTCCGTCTCGGTGCCCATGACGAAATGAATGCGGCGACATGCCCGGTGAACGGGGATGCCCCGGGCCGAGGAGACCGGTAAGGACGCGGGGGTCCAATGGCCACCACGTCGAAGGGTGGTCCTGTACTGGGGACTTTCGAGACGGAGGACGCCCCGGATGTCGAAGGCTTGCCCCGCGAGTTCCACGCGCCCGGGCTTCAGGCCGGCCAAATCGTCGTCCGGGAGCACGCCGAAGGAGTGGGTGTAAAACGGGGTGAGATCGAGCAGGGCGGCGGGCGTGCCCGCGTCACGTCGGGGAAGGGCGGCTGACTCCAAGCGCTGCCGGGCCTCCTCGAGGGAGGGGGGCGCCGGGGAGCATTCTTGCAGGCGACGCAGGTGGAAGCGTCCGGCCTCCACCTGCATCAAGGACTGAGGTTCCTGAAGTTGGGCGAGGTGCCATCGGGCCGTGGCATCGGGGGCCAGGTGCCACCGGCTGCCCCCGCCGGGTGCGACGGCCCTTCCCATGGCCTCAAGTTCCCCGGACGCGATCCATTCGAGCTTGCCCGAGGGGCCGACGCTGCGTCCCGCCAGGTAGCGCGACTGCCGCAGGAGGGAATCCGCCGACGCCTGGGAGGGTTCCATTTTCCAAATCCGGACCTTGTCCGGGTCGCTGACGGTCACGAGGTGGCCGCGCTTGGAAACGGAGGCGAACCGGACCTTGCCGGCATGGGGGATACGCGGTCCCAAGGGCAGGCCGGTGGCGGCATCAGCGACCCAGACGAATCCTCCGTCGCCGCAAACCACGATGAAGCGCGCATCCTGCCCGAAGCTGGCCCGGGTGGATGGGAAGCCGGTGCTGGCCCCCTCGACGGCATGGACGGTGTTCGATGCCAGATCCACGACCTGGCATTCCCCGTCGGACGGTTGAACGAGGAGGCGCTTGGATGCGCCGTCCCATTCGACGGCGACGGGCGCGGCGATGCGGGAGGCCGGGAGGGGCAGGGCCTTGCCGCTGGCAAGGTCCAGGATCCCGAGTCCGCCTTCCCGGAGCATGACCGCGAGGCGTTGGGCATCGGGCGAGGGGACCATGCCATCCGCCGCCCCGGGGAGTGGGAGCGACCTCGGGACGCGGTCGGTCGAGCGGAGATCGTGGATGCGCACCACCCTGTTCCCCTCGGCGGGATCCAGTCGCAGCAGCTGACGTGCGTCGCCCGAGAGCAGGGGCAGGGCGTTGTCGCGAGGGAAGCTCATGACCCCGTCTGGCATGCCGGTGCGCGTGTCCCAGACACGAACCTTTCGATGCGTGTCCACGGTGACGAGTCGGGAGTCTGACGGCCCGAACGTGGCGGCGAGGACGGGAACCGGATGAGGCAGGCGCAGGAGGTTCCATGATCGGCCCGAGCGTTGCCACAGGATCAAGTCCGGCTGGGTGGATTCCGGAGCGGCCTCAGGATCGTGGCAGGCCCAGAAGGCATCCGTGTGGCCCGGCACGAGGGTTTCGCACGAAAGCCCGGGGGGCGGCTCGGGCAGGGCTTCCTCGCATGCCGATTCCAAGTCCACTCTGACCGGGACCTGACGTCGGTTGCGGAGGGCCGCCAGCGTCAGGTGCGTCCCGGTTCCCGCAAGGGCTGCGGGGTGGGAACGCAACGTGCGCCAGGTGTTGATGACCCGGGCGCGGATGCTCACCTCCTTTGAGTCTCCCCGCAGGCCCGTAAGGTCCCAGACCTTCACGAGGCCATCGGTGCCCCCGGTTGCCAAATGCGCGCCATCCGGGCTGAAGCTTAGGGACCGAATCCCGCCGGCATGCGGCAGCAAGGGCGAGAGGACCTCGCCCGACTCGACGTCCCACACCCGTGCGCCCCCCGGATTGCCGCTCGCGGCCAGCCACCTGCCGTCGGGACTAACCGCCCACCCTTGAATGGATGTTGCCGTGCCGAGGTGGTGCACGATGGAAGCTGGGTCGTCGAGTTCCCGGATGCTGAGGCCGTCCGCGCGACTCACCCCGCCGGCACCGCGCGGGGCACCCGTGCCCAACAACAGCCGACGTCCGCTGCAAAGCCTTGGCAGGAGCAAGTCCAAGCGCCCGTCAATGGTCAGCCTCGTGCCGGACCGAACCGATCCCTTGCGGCCCAAGTGCTCCAGGGTGGACTGGCTTGCGTCATTCTCGAAGACGGCCAGCACCGTTTGCCCGTCCGGATGGAACATCAGCGTTTGCACCCAGCTCGCATGACCGTGATGACATGCGACACCTTCCCCCTTGGACAGCCTCCACAACCGGACATCCCCCGTGCCGTCGGCCG
>CAIYFP010000322.1 GCA_903925515.1 uncultured Verrucomicrobiota bacterium | reverse complement strand
GGACGCCGAGCGCGGCGCCGGCGGTGACGCCGGGGCCCATTCCGGACCACACTCGTTGCGTCACGGACTCGCAGAAGGCGGCGAAGACGAGGTAGAGGATGAGCGCCCCCGAAAGGTTGCCGAGGGCCTTCTTGCGGGGCTCGACCCAGTCCTTGAGCCGCCAGCGCAGGGCTTGGCCGGCCGCGAGCGGCGCCAGCAGGAGGAGGAACACCTTCTGGAGCACGCCGCCCATCTCCGCATGGCCGCCCCCGGCGCGCGCGAGCCATGCGACCCAGAGCGGCGTGACGAGCACGCCGATCACGTTGGACATGGCGGCGTTGAAGATGGCCCCCACGGTGTTGCCGCCTGCGAGCTGGGTGAGCACGACCGAGGACGAAACGGTCGAGGGAAGCACGCAAAGGAAGAGGAACCCGAGGCGGAGGTCGGGCGGCAGGGCCCGCCCCGCGACGGCGTCGAGGGCGATGCCCATGATGGGGAACACGACGAACGTGAAGGACTGGACCAAGGCGTGGAGGCGCCAGCGGGAGGCGCCCGTGGCCAGCGCAGCGGTGGGCAAGGCCATCCCTTGAAGCAGGAAGATCAGGGCGACGCCGACGTCGGTCGTGACCTCGGGCCGAAGCCAGCCGCCCTTGGAGGCGGCGGAGGGGAACGCCCATGCCAGCGCGATCACGAGGGGCAGGGACGCGACGAACCAATTTCGGGCAAGAAAGGCCTTCATGTCGGGGCGGGGGTTGGCGAGGACCCGACAACGGCCATGACGCAGGCCTCGTTCCGGTTGGCGCAAAGGCGGGCGAGTCGAAACTCGGAGCAAAGCGGGGCCAGTCCCGACTTGAGCTCGTCGAGGAGGGCGTACTCGGCAACCCCCTTGAACTTGACGGTGACGACCAGCCGGCGCGCCCATCCTTGACGGGCCCATTGGATGGCGAGGTCGATGCTGCGCCGCGGGGCCGCGATGACGTCGCACACGAGCCAGTCCACGGGGGCCGTGGGCTTGAACCGGAAGGCGTCGCCTTGCACGAACTCGACGTGGCCGTGGTTCATCAGGTCATGGCGCAGCGGGGACCGGTCCACGGAGGTGACCCGTGCGCCACGTTGCATGGCCCAGTAGGTCCAGCTTCCCGGGCTCGCGCCGAGGTCCACGACGACCTCGCCCGGGAGGATGGATTGGCCAAGCCGAAGCTCCGCCTCCGCCAGCTTGGCGAACGCGCGGGACGGCGCGGACTTGTCCGACGCGACCGGGATGCGGCCGGCCGGGTAGGGCACCAGTGCATGGCGCCATGCCCGGGCCATGGCGGGTTCTGCGACGGACGCGATCGCCCGGTCGGGTGCGACGAGCAGCCACTGAAGCCATGCCTCGCCATCCCTTGGCGCGGCACCATCCGGGATGCGAATCCTGATTCGTTGGCGTCGCCGCCTGCGAAGGATCTCCACGACGGCCTCGTCGATGAGGCGGCATCGGTTTTCGCCCGCGCGTCCGGCGCCGTAGCACGAGGCAAGGTGAAGACGCCATGGAGCCGTGTCCGGGATGGCTTCGAGCAGGTCCGTGGCGATGGCCTCGGCGGCGGCGCGGATGGATGGCACGGGCGCGAGGCGTGCGTTGGGAAGGGCTTGGCGGGCAAAGGCGAGGGCGGGCGGGGAGGGCGCCGCCGGGACGGCGAGGAAGCCTTCCTCGACCACGGCAACGGGTGCGCCGGGCATCGCGCGGCGGAGTTCCTCGGCCGCGTGGGGAAGGCAATCGGGTTCGGTCCACCACGCGTGCATGAGTTGTGTTCGCGAGAGAGGGAGGGTGGGGTGGCCGACGGGACTCGAACCCGCAACAACCAGAACCACAATCTGGGGCTCTACCATTGAACTACGGCCACCACCAACGAGCGGCGACGCTATGGAAATCCGGCGAGGGGCGTCAAGCGTGCGGACGGTCGAGCTGGATTCCGCCCTCGACTCGGCAGGGGGGTGGCAGGTAACGAGAGGCATGAATCGCAGGAGATTTCTGGCCGGGGCGGCATCGGTGGCGGCATGGGCCGGGTCGCGCGCGGCCGACCCGACGAAGGCCGAGAAGGAGACTCCGCGTCCGAAGGCGCCGGCCGTGGGTTCCCAGCTTTACGGCTGGGGCCAGTACTATGGGCGGCAGGGCAAGGACCTGAGCAAGCATCTGGACGACGTGCTGGGGGCGTTGCGGGACGCGGGATACGACTATGCGGAGGGCTCCCTTGACGTGGGCACGCCCGACAACAACGGCAAGTTCGCGGAACGCCTCAGGAAGAAGGGGTTGCGGCCGGTGAGCCTGTACACGGGCGGCGCGGCCCATGTGCTGGGCCAGGCCACGCAGACCTGCGAGCGGATCGCGAAGGCGGCAAGGGAGGCGGCGAAGGCTGGGTTTGGGATCATCAACTTCAACCCGGACCCGATCGGGCGGCCGAAGACGGACCGGGAACTGGAGGTCCAGGCGGACGCGCTGGCGGAGCTGGGCGAGGAGTTGTCGCGCATGGGGGTCCGGCTTGGCATCCATCATCATACGCCGGAGCTGGCCAACGGCGGCCTCGAGTTCCACTCCAACTTTCGCCGGACGCGCCCCGAGCACGTGGGGTTCTGCTATGACGTCCATTGGGTTTACCGGGGCGGCCTCGCGCCGGGGCCCGTGCTCGCGGAGCATGGCGGCCGTGTCGTGAGCTGGCACCTGCGGCAAAGCCGGGGCCAGACGTGGTGGGAGGACCTCGACACCGGGGACATCGACTACGCGATGATCGCCTCGGAGGTGGCGAGGCGGAGGCTGCCGCAGTTCCTGACGGTGGAGCTGGCGATTGAGGCGGGGACGTCGATCACGCGGGACGTCGTGGAGAACCACGCGCGGAGCCGGAGGTTCGTGAGGTCCGTGTTCGGTGTTTAGGGGATGGCTTGGCATCAGGGGTCGGGCAAGGGCGAGGTCGTGGG
>CAIYFP010000321.1 GCA_903925515.1 uncultured Verrucomicrobiota bacterium | reverse complement strand
CGGCATCGGCGGCCTCTGGCTCTTCCGTCGCCGTCGCTGACCCCCGGCTCGTGGCGGGGTTCCCCACCCCGCCTCCGTCCTGCCCCGCGTCCGCGCCTGAACGGGCTCGCCGGGGAACCCTGCCGCCCCTCGTGCAACCTCATGGGGTCTGCCTCGGGGGGGCGGGAGCCACTCCGGTCGGGCTTTCCATGGCCTACGGCAGGACGGACAGGCGGTAGTACCTTTGAGCGGAGGTCCCGGCGGGGTCGGCGTCGGCGATCGATTGCATGCCATGGCTGGCGGCGACGACGGGCTTCCAGTCCACAAATGGCCCCGCGATGGAGTCGGCGCGTTGGATCGAGAAGGTGCGGCCGGGAGTTCCGGTCCATTCCAGAACGACGCCGTCCCGGGCCGGGACGGCCCGCACGAAGCCGTCCGGATGGACGGGATCCATTCCCCGTTGCCATTCGACGCCGTCGGGAAAGCCGTCGCGGTCGCGGTCCGTGGCCATGGTGGGGCGAAGGTCGCCGAGCATCCCCAACTCCCATGCGTCCGGCAGGCCGTCGCCGTCCGTGTCGGGTTGCGCGAGGTCGAGGGTGACCGACTCGGCCTGGGCGCCGGGCATGGCATGGAGGTGGACGAGGAGGGCATGGACGCGCCCGGAGGCGGAAGCGCCGTTGACGGCGGCGTTGCCGCGCCGGACGACCGCCGAAACGGACCCTCCCTCGCGTTGCCACAAGCCCCCGGGCCGGGCGTCCGACGTGCCGTCCATGAGGGGCCGGGCCGCATGGAACAGGATCCATGGGGTGGAGTCCGAGAACCATCCCCCGGTCCGCACGCGATAACGCAGGGCGGCGTTGGGGTTGATGAGCCCGAGGCTCGCGCCGGAAGCAGAAAGGACGACGACGCCGTTGCCGAAGGCAGCGGGATCGGCCGTCGAGGGTTCCAGCCGGTTCCAGTCGGCAGCAACGGCCAAGGCGCCGGACCCGGCCTTGGCCACGGACACATGGGCGTCGGTGGACGCCTGCTCGTCGTCGAGGTCGTCGGATTGCACCAGCCCCGTGTCGCCGTTGGACAAGACGGCGTCCGGGGTCCCGTTGCCGTCGCGGTCGATGTCGATGTCGATGCGCATGAACGCGCGCGAAGGGGTGGCCCATGCGCCGGCCATGACGACGGCAAAGGAGACGGTCGTGGTCGCAAGGGAGCCACGGGCCGGAAAGTCCGAGGTGGCGCCAACGGCGACGATGTCGGTCCCAAGGCCCTCACCGGACGCGGACGGCGTCGTGTTGAGGAAGCCGCGTTGGAAGACGGCGGCCCAGCCGCCGTCGCCGGGGCTTGCGGTCGGCGTGGTGGGCAAGGGGACGGTGGCGGGGTCCACGGGCGCCACTCCAGCCAGCGTGGTGTTGGCCGCGGGCCGGCCCACGGCGCGGACCATGGCATGCCATGGCACATGGATGTCCACGGGGCCGCCGCGAAGCCACAACTGCCCGGAGGCCTCGGGGATGCCTTGCCGGGCGCGGCCGAGGGCAAGGGGGGCGGAGGCGCGGTCGGCGTTTGCGAGGAGGCGAGCGGGGTCGATCTCAAGCCGGACGTGAAACTCCGCGGAGCCGTGGGGCGGGACGGTGACGGACTCGACGAGAGGCACGAGGCGTGCGCCGGGTTGGTCGAGCGTGTTAAGCGACTCGGGGCGGAGGACCTGTGTCGTGGGGCCATGGTTGACGACGGCGACGGCCTGCGTTCGCGAGAGGGGCTGGTCCGCGAGGATGCGACCAAAGGAGAGGCTGACGGCGTCCGGGTCGGAGGCCGACCGGGCGACGAGGGGAGTCTGGAGGGCGTTGGAAACGTCGAGGCGACCGGCGCCGACCCATGACTCGGGCTGGGGATGCCCCGCGACGTTGCGCAGGGGCGAGGCGGCGGTGTTCATGAGGGCGGCCTTGATGTCCCGCGCGGGCCATGTGGGCCGGGCATGGCGAACAAGAGCGGCAGCGCCGGCCACGTGGGGCGCGGCCATGGACGTGCCGGTCATGGGCTCGGAGAATGAACCGGTGCCGGCGGCGGCGGACTCGATGGAGGAGCCGGGGGCAGCAAGGTCGGGCTTGAGACGCGCGACGGGCCACACGGGGCCGCGCGAGCTGCTCTCGTTCATGGAGTCCGCCAGCTCGGGCGACCCGATGCGGACGTCGTCACCGAGCGTGACGACGACCTGTGCGGGCAGCCGTGCCTTGATGCGGTCGCCGTCCGCCCGCGAGATCATGACGGCCGGGATCGCGATGTCGGAGGCGTCGCCGCTGGCTCCCATGACGATGGGCGGGCCATCGACGTTGTTGACGACGACGACCGCCCGGGCGCCGACGGCCTGGAGGGAACGGATCTTGTCGAGGAAGAAGCAGGTGCCGCGATCGACCATGGCGATGTTGCCGCGAATGTCGGCGGCGTTCTGGATGGGGTCGCAGGCCAGGCTGGGGACGACGCGGACGAGGCGGCCGGAGACCGGGGGAAGGGTGGCGAGGCGCGGGGTGAACTGGCCCTCGACGGCCCCCAGCATGGCGGCAAGGTCGGCGGGGGCGTCGATGGAGATGGCGCTGGTGGTGAAGCCGTCGTCGTAGGCGTTGGCGACGGCGATGGCGGCGGCGGCCGAGGCGGGCGAATCAACCTTGAAGGCGGTGTTGCCCCCGTTGCCGGCCGAGAGGACGACGACGCAGCCGAGGGCGGTGAGGCGTTGGATGGCGGCGGCCTGCGGTTCCTCCGGGTCGTTGATGCCAAACGCGCTGCCCAAGGAAAGGTTGGCGACGTCGAGGTGGTCCGAGGGGTTGCCGTCGCGGTTCGGGTCGGCCGCAAGTTCAAGGGCTTGGACGACGATGGCCGTGGAGGTGAGGCCGCCGCGCCCGAAGACCTTGATGGCATGGAGGGTGGCCTCGGGGGCCATGCCGGGGCCGATGCGCCAGCGGTTCGTGGGGGCGTTGGCGTCGTAGGGGCCCGAGAAGGCCGAGCCGTCCGCGAGCACGCCCCGCCCGGCGGCGATGCCTGCCACGTGCGTGCCGTGCCCGTTGGCGGCCGGGTCCAGCGGGTCGGGATCGGGGCGCGGGTTGGACGTGGAGGAACTCGACGAGTCGTAGTCGTCGCCCACGAGGTCGGTTCCACCCGTGACGACGGCGGTGGGGAACGAGCCGGGCTCGACGAAGGCCGGGTCGTTGCTGGCGTGGGCCGCAGCCGAGCCGGGCCCCCCGAAGTCGGCGTGGAGGTAGTCGATGCCGGAGTCGATGATGCCAATGCGGAGGCCGCGCCCGGTGTGGGACGCGGGGGAGGACCATGCGACCGGGGCGCGCACATAGGGGACGGAGGTGGACGTGGCGGGAGCAAGGTGCCCTTCCTCGAAGACCCGGGCGACACCCATCAGGCCTGGCAACGACTCGGCGTGGGCGGCGGGCAATTCCACCCATGCCCCGTGGTTGAGCAGTTCCCACGTTTGCAGGACCCGGCCGCCGAGGGTGCCGATGGCATGGGCAAGGCGTTGCTGGTCCTCGCGGAGCACGGCACGGGCAGCATGGATGGACCCGGGGGATGCCTTGCGAAGATGGAGGTCCGCGAGGGGTTCGCCCTTCAGCAGGACGAGACGCCGGACAACCGCCGGGGTGCCGGGTTGCGTCGGGGCAGCAAGGACGGCGAGGGAGGCAAGGCCGAACGCGGCGACCATGGCCCGGGCGGCGACGGGCAGGACGAGGACGAGGACGAGGCGTTGGGTGTCGCGGGCCTTCCGGGATTTCATGGGCGACGCCTTCAGGGCGTGGGCAGGCCCAGCCGCTTTGCGACCTCCTCCGCAAGGACCTCATAGGCGGCCGCGCCCGCCGAGTACCGGTCGTAGTGGATGATGGGCTTGCCGAAGCTCGGCGCCTCCGCGAGCCGGGTCGTGCGCGGGATGACGGTGTCAAAGACGCGGTCGCCGAAGTGTTGACGAACCTCGCCCACCACGGACTGGGCGAGCTTGGTGCGCGAGTCGAACATCGTCATGAGCACGCCGAGGATTTCGAGACGCGGGTTGAGCCCGCCGTCGCGCACCTGCGACAGGATGCGGGTGACCGCCGCGATGCCTTCAAGGGCGAAGTACTCGCACTGGAGCGGGATCACGAGGCGGTCCACGGCCACGTACGCGTTGAGCGTCAGGAGCCCCAGCGAGGGGGGGCAATCCACAAGGATGACGTCGAAGGCCCCGGACGCCCGGACCGGGTCGAGAATCCGACGCAGCCGGTTCAGGTTGTCGTCCGAGCGCGCGAGCTCCACCTCCGCGCCGCACAGGTCCACCTCGCTGGGGATGATGGAGAGGTTGGGGTATGCGGTGGGACGAATGCGCCCGGAAAGGTCGCCTTCCCCAACCAACGGCCGGTACACGGACCCCCCCTCGGCCTTCTCCGCGCCGACGCCGGACGTGGCGTTGGCCTGGGAGTCGAGGTCCACGAGGAGCACCTTGTGGCCGCGGGCGGCAAGGCAGGCGGCGAGGTTGACCGTGGTGGTGGTCTTGCCCACCCCACCCTTTTGGTTGGCAACGGCTATGACGTGCGTCGGCACCCGTCCATCAAGGGACAGCATCAACCCGCCTTGCAACCCCGAAGACGGACCCCGCCCCCGCGTCATGCCGGGCCATTACAAACCCCGTGCGGCCGCCCGCATCCGTTTCTTGTCGATCTTCCCCACGCTCGTCCTGGGAATGGCCTCCACGAACGCCACTTCCGTCAGCAACGCCCGCTGGTGCAACGCGCCGGCCTCCACCGCCGCGCGCAGGTGCCGCACCAAATCCCGCGGCGTCGGCGCCGCCACCCCGGCCCGCAACACCACCTCGGCTCGCGGGTGCTCGTCCCACTTGGCGGCCGGCACCCCGATCTCCGCCGCCTCCGCCACCGCCGGATGCCGCGCCTGCACCTCCTCGATCCCGAGGGACGAGATCCATTCGCCGCCGATCTTGATCACGTCCTTGATCCGGTCCGTGATGCG
>CAIYFP010000320.1 GCA_903925515.1 uncultured Verrucomicrobiota bacterium | reverse complement strand
TCCGCTGCCGTCCGGAAGGCGGGCCCCGCCCAACCACGGCACCGCCATCATCACGGACACCACCATCGACAGCCAAACCAACCCCAGCGCCCATGGCCACCAGCGCCTCTCCTTCTGCGCCACCACCATCCCCCACCGCAATCCAGGCCGCACCCCCCTCTCGCCTCCCGTTCCTGCCCAATCACCGCCCATGCTCAACCTCCCTCCACTCCCCGCACCGCTTGCAACCACTCCGCCCCCGCCCCGGCATCCAGCGTCGCACCCCCCAGCCCCGCCGGCACCACCACGAAGTCCCCGGGCCCCGCTTCCACCGTCACCCCGCCGCCGCCCACGGCCATGCGCCCCTTCACCACCGCCAACAACCATGCCCCGCGCCCACCCCCAACCTGTCGCTCCCCCGCCCCGCTCCAGTGGTCCATGCAGAACAATTCATGCCGAACCAATCCCCGAACCCGCCACCCCAAGTCCTCCCTCGTCTCCCTCGAAACCAAGGCCGGCTCCGTGTCCGTGAAGTCAATCGACCGCATCGCCTGCCCCAGATGCAATGCCCTCGGCTTCCCATCCAATCCCACCCGGTTCCAGTCGAACACTCGGTACGTCGTGTCGCTGTTCTGTTGGACCTCGAACACCACCAACCCCCGCCCCAGCGCATGCACCCGGCCGCTCGGCAAGAACAACACGTCCCCCTCCCGCACCGGCAACCGATGAAACAAGCCCGCCACCGTCCCGTCATGACAGCGCCGCTCGAATTCCTCCGCCGTCGTCCCTGGCTTCACCCCCACGTACACGGCCGCCCCCGGGTCCGCCTCGGCCACGTACCACATCTCCGTCTTCGGCTCCCCGCCCAGTTCCCCGGCCAAGTGCGCCGGCGGATGCACCTGCAACGACAAGTCATCCCTCGCATCAAGGATCTTGCACAACCATGGGAACCTCATCCCCGCCTTCTCGCAAGGCCCCCACAGGCCCACCGCGTCCCGGGCCATCAACTCCCCCAACGTCCAGCCCGCCAATGGCCCCTCCGCCACCCGGCTCGCCGCCTCCGGACGGTCGCATACCTCCCAGGATTCCCCCACCCGACGCCCCGGTGGCAAACGACGCCCAAACAACCCGGCCAACCGATCCCCACCCCATACCCGTTCATGGTAGGTCGGAACGAACCTCAACGGATGCCATCCCGCCATGCCCACGCCCTTCATCGCGCCTCCACCGCTTCCATGCGCCCCGCCGACGCCGCCGGGGTCGTCCCGGGCTCCGTGTAATGTCCAAAACCCCGGAACTTCGCGTACCGCGCCCGCAAACGCTCCTCGCGCCCCATCGCGGCCACCTCCTCAAGATGACGCATCAACGCGCATCGAACCGCCTCCGCCGTCGCCCTCGCATCATGATGCGCCCCGCCCAACGGCTCCGGCACCACCTCGTCCACCAACCCTAACCCGCTCAGGTCCCCCGCCGTGATCTTCAACGCCGCCGCCGCCTCCGGGGCCGCCTTCCGGTCCTTCCACAAGATCGCCGCGCATCCCTCCGGGCTGATCACCGAGTAGTATGCGTTCTCAAGGATCAACACGCGGTCCGCAACCCCGATCCCCAGCGCCCCGCCCGACCCTCCCTCCCCGATCACGCACGCCAGCACCGGCACCTCCAGCATCATCATCTCCCGCAGGTTCACCGCGATCGCCTCCGCAATGTGCCGCTCCTCCGCCCCTACCCCGGGGTAGGCCCCCGCCGTGTCAATCAAGGTCACCACCGGCAACCCAAACTTGTCCGCCATCCGCATCAGCCGCAGCGCCTTCCGATACCCCTCCGGATGTGCCGACCCAAAGTTCCTCAGGATGTTCTCCTTCGTGTCCCGCCCCTTCTGCGTCCCAAGGACCATCACCCGCCGATCCCCAAGCATCGCAAAGCCGCCCACCACCGCTCGGTCATCCCCAAACAAACGGTCCCCATGCAGCTCCTCGAACCCCGTGAACGCCTGTTGGATGTAGTCCAATGCGTACGGCCGCCGTGGGTGCCTCGCCACCTGCACCCGCTGCCATGGCGTCAACGTCGAGTATACCTGCCGCCGCAACGCCTCCAGCTTCGCCTCCAACGCCCCGATCTCCTCCTCGAAGCTCACCCCATGCGAACCCGTTTCAGGATGCTGCCGCAAACCCGCCAACTTGGCCTGCAATTCCACGATCGGCCTCTCGAAATCCAAATGCTGCTTCATCGCTCTCGTCTCCCCCGTACACCACCGCCCTTCCAACCTATCCCCCAATCACCCCGCCCCGCAACGCCGGAGTTCCCACCTGAATCCCCACGTAAGAAGTCTTTCGGCTCACGGCTCCGGCCATGGACGCGGATGGATCCCAAGGTCCCCATCCGTTCACCCTCCCCAAAAAGCCCGGGCTCCCCATGCAGGGGAATGACGCCTTCGCCCCCCTGAATCACGGACCGCATGGGATCCCTTGCGCGAAACC
>CAIYFP010000319.1 GCA_903925515.1 uncultured Verrucomicrobiota bacterium | reverse complement strand
CGCAAGGGCAACTGTTACGATAACGCCTCCATGGAGGCCTTCTGGTCCACCCTCAAGCACGAGCTGGTGTACCGCACCGACTTCCTCACCCACGACGAGGCCAGCCTCCAGATCTTCGACTACATCGCCCGGTTCTATAACACCCGCCGTCTCCACAGCTCCATCGGCTACCTCTCCCCTGCCGACTTCGAGGCCACTTTTTAACGCCAAAAACCATCCTTTTTACTGTCCACTTTTTCGAGGCAAGCCCATTCCGTTCTCCATGTGGAGTTTGCCACCGACGTTTTCTTCTCATTGCCTCGCCAGCCCTGAACTGTTCGTTACGGGTGCCGGTTCCGCGCGCCGTCGGGCGGAACTGTGCCAAAACCACGAGACCTCGCATTCGCGGGAGACTCGACGGTCAACGATGGGGCTAGAGCCGGTGGGGGCCGAAGCGAAGCGCACCCTCGGTCGCGGCCTCCACCGTGCGATTGGGGCCCCGTCGGTGGTCGTCGCCGATGGTGAACGGGTCGAAGTCGGGCACTTCCTCCCATCACGGATAAATCCCCAACGGCATAATCTGTGAGTTGCAGTTAAAGCATGGCTTCACCAATGGGAAGCTACCGATCAAAGCCAACCTTGCTTGGGTCTCCAGCTTTTTGGCACCGGCGACTTCGCCTGAAACGAGGCAAGCAGCGGACCGAGAAAATCCCTGATGCCTCCGACTACTTCCGGAAGCGACGGAGTAGTTTCCGCGACGGCCGCCTGCTGGACGAAGGCATTCCACTGAATGCGCTTGCCGGGATCTTCGCTGAATTTCGACGTCAATGCCGTCACTGGATCCGTCGGAAGGGGCGTCTTCCGCGCGGCGAAGGTGGCGTGGATGGCCCCGTTCAGGAGTTCCCCGTCAAAGGGGTAAGCTTGAGCGAGGTGCCAGATGTCGAAGAAGTCCTTCATGCGACTGTTGGCGAGCCCGAGGCGCACCATGGCCTCCAGCTTCTCCGCGATGACGGTTTCCGGTGGATAGGCCCGCAGCTTCGGCTTGGGCGTGTTCAAGAGCGTCGGAAACTCCACCACTACAGGTGGGGGCACGGTGGCATCGCCAAAGCCGACGTCGACTTGGACCGGAATTCGCGCTCCCGCCAGTTCTGCCCGGATCACGATCCGGATGCCGCCCGCTTCCATGGCTGCCCGAATCGGCTCAGCCGTGACCTCGCCGAACATGAGGCCATCCGGTTCAACCGGTGTGGCGATGACTTCACGGAAAAGTGCGACCAGTTCTTCGAGGGACCGACGACGAAGGCCGAGCAGATCCAAATCTCGCGTGGCCCGGTGTGGCGAGCCTTCCCAGACGGTGAACAGCGTGGCTCCTTTGAGCAGGAATCGCTCGCCGTGGGGCGAGGCGGCCAGCCGGCACAGAACCCGTTCCACGCCATACCGGGCAAGGACGCGGTTGAATTCCCAGTTCCTCGACTGGGCCAGAGTGAGGAGCCGCTGCCGCACTGAGGCGGCGACATTGGGTGTCTTCATGCGAGCGACTCCACGTAGGGGCGGAGGACGTTCTCCATGCGACACACGCGGGCCATGGCCCAGAGCTCGTCCATGGTGAATCGGCGCCGAGCCCAGCCGTCGCGGAGTGCCTCGACGGCGACATGAATGCTGATCTTGTTCCGGTACTTGAAACAGTCGGCGACGGTCTTGGCCGGGGTGGTGATCCGCACGGGCACACCGTCAATCTGGTGAAGAGCGGTCCCTGCCTTCAGGGCCTCGCCTCCGAACCGTACGATATGGAGCGGTGGATACCCTTCCGCGGGCGGCCGGGACTTGCGGTCGATAGCCAGCCAGACTTCGTGCGGGGTCTGGGTGGTCAGCTCGTGGAACACTAGGGCCGAGAGCAGGCAGACGACCCCATGCGGCACCCGCACGGCGGCCTGGGCCAGGCTGTGGTGCTCAGAGATATCGTGACCCGCGACGGCATAGACCCCGTGGCTGAGCCGCGAGATCCTTCCGTCGGCAAGCGGCGTTTCCAGCGCAGTGCGCGGGAGTCCGAGACTCGCGAGGTCACGGGTCCGGATGACCCGCTTCCGGCGGAGCAGCGGGTTGAGCTTGGAATCAAGGGTGCCAGCCATGCTCCTAGGATACAATACGTCGGCACATATTAGCAAGTGCCTGTCAGATGTGTCAAAGACGGGTACTCTGGAGTGAAACTCGGTGAATGGTTTCATGACGTGAAGGCGACGGCGGAGCTGGGGACATTGAGTGGGGGATTCGCGGGCACAGGGCTCGGGAAACGGATTTCGCGGCTCAGGTCGGTCGCCTGTTGTGATTCGTAGGCAGAGAGGGGAGGCACCACCACCTGGGCTTTGCGGGCGTAGGCGCGGTGGACGGCCTTGCTGTTGTGCCCGAGCGCCTCTTGCGCGAAGCGCTCGGGGTAGCCGCACCGGCGGGCGCGTTCCGCCCACGCGTAGCGGTAGGAATGGAGCGACACCCCCTTGATGTCCAAGGCTCGGGTCCGCTGCATGAACTCGGTCGCCCGGTCCCCGGGCCGGACCGTTCGCAGGTAGGGGAAGAGAGGTCCCTCCTTGGGCAAAGCCCGCAGGATGCGTTCGACCTCGGCGTCAAAGCGGATGAGGGCGTATTCGCCGGTCTTTTTGCGCTGATAGCTGATCACACGCTGCCCCCAGTCGATGTCTTCGGCCCCTAGGAAGGCGATGTCGGACTGGGAGGCGCCGATGTGCCACGCCAGTTCGTAGAACGCCTTGCGCTCCGGATTGAACTCCCGGGCCACGATTTTCTGGTGCTCTTCAAAGGTGATCGCCCGGCGGTCGCGGTGGCGCACGGTGGGCCATTGGCGCTTGGGAATGATCGGGGCCGGCAGCCAGCTCATGTCCACGGCGAAGTTGTGGATGCGGCGCAGGTACACGTTGGTCGAGACCTTGCCGATCTCCATGGCCTTGAGGAGGTGTTCGGCGCGCGTCTCGATGATCGGGCGCTTGAGCATCTCCGGGAGCGCCTTGTCCAGGGCGGCAATCCGCCAGCGGCGTTGGGTTTCGCCGTGCTTGAGCTTGATGATGGTCTCGAAGACGTCCTTCCAGGTGCGGGTGGCGGCGTCGGGGTCGGCGGCCATCATGTACGCCCGGGCCATCTGGAGGTTGGCGAAGGGGACGGCGTGGGCCTCGTTGCGGCCGTGGAGGAGGCGGACGGCCTCGGCGCGGACTTTGGTGCGGAGAGATCGCTGCTGGCCGGTGGAAACGTCCTCGGCCCAGAAGACGGCGCCCCGTTTGAAGAGTCGGAATTTCGGCTTCATAACGCGTTGGTTACGAAGCGTGGGCGGGAAGCCCTCTCCTCCGTTACGGAGCATGCAACGGGCAGCTCCGGGTGACGCCTTTCTGGTCGGGAGTCAGCCGTTTTACTGACAGTTTCACTGACAGTTAACGGCTTCGACGCCCTTTTTCGGAAAAAAACCCTCGAAAAACCGAGGAAAAGCGACTGGAGGCGAGGGTCGGAATCGAACCGACGAATGCAGCTTTTGCAGAGCCGTGCCTTACCACTTGGCTACCCCGCCATCACGTCAACTCGATGACTGTCTGGCTTGGG
>CAIYFP010000318.1 GCA_903925515.1 uncultured Verrucomicrobiota bacterium | reverse complement strand
GCAGAAGGCGCAGGAGAAGTACAAGGAGCAGGCGATCGCTCGATTGGAGCGGTTGGCCAAGAAGGTCAACATGGCGGTCGTTCCAATCGCCGCCACGGAGGGTTCAACATGAGCCGTCATCCCAGGGTTCATTGGTAGACGCGAAGACGCGAGGAGCGTCGGCACGGTCCGAACTCGGGCGGGGCCGCGTGGGGCGAGAACCGGGCACCCACGAGGTGCCTGAGCGCGGAAAAGGGGCGGGGCGAGCCGGGTTGATGCGGGGGGGCGGCGGGGGCAACGTTGGGGATGGCGAAGGGTTTTGAAGGGGTGTGTGGCCTGATGGCGGGGCTCATGCTGGGCAGGGCGGCGGGCATGGCGGCGGACGGGGTTGCGGCGGACCGGGATGGATGGATCGCGCCGGCGCGGTCGCTTGGGACGGGGTTGTTGTTGGAGGCGCCGTTGGATCTTTCGGGGTTCACGCGGGAGAAGTTCGAGGGGATGGCGACCACGGTTGGGGAGGGCCGGATACGGAGGCCATGGACGAACGCGGTGGTGAGCTTGCCGCCGCACGGGAGGCGAGGGGCCATGGGGCTGAGCGAGGCGGAGATTGCAGGGTACATGAAGCAGGCACGCGGGATGTTCGAGCGCGGGGAGGCGGTGGTGGTGTCCGACGTGGGGTTGGTGAGCACGCAGGAGGACGTGATCCGGCAGCCGATGCTCAACCACATCGCGGGGTTCTCGAACGACGTGGCGCGGGTGTACTTGCTGGTGCAGAGGACGGCGTCGGACAAGGGGTGGTCGTACTACTCGATCGTGCAGGACCTGACGGTGGAGCCGGCGATGGACTACTTTGCGGAGTTGAAGGCAGGGGGGCCGCGGTTCGAGGCGGCAAGCTGCATCACGTGCCATGCTTCCGGGCCGCTGGCGATTCATCCGGCGCGGGAGGACTTGGTCTTGGACGCGGGGTTGGCGGCGGCGTTGTCCCGGCACATCGCGGGGCAGCCGCGTTCCAGGATGTATTTTCCCCCGAACGAGAAGCGTCCGGCGAACGGGGCGCGGCTGGAGTTGAAGTTTTGCTCGCGCTGCCATTCGGACGACGGGGAGCGTGCGGCGCTGCATCAGCTGCAGTCGCACTCGATCCGGGTGTTGGTGGACTTTGGCTACATGCCGCCGAACCGGCGTTTGACGGTGGAGGAGGTAGGGGAGCTTCGGAAGTGGCTTGAGGCAGGCCGATGAGATGGGCGTGATGTTGGCGTGGCGACGGCGTGGCGGCTGGCCGGTGTCGTGTCTCTCATCCGTCGGTGGTTTTGGGTTGCTCCACGGGAGCCGTGGTCGAGGCGTGAGGACCGAGCCTGCCGACAGCGGTCTGTGACGAACGGACCACGAGGTCCCGGGGGTCTTCGTGGAGCAACCGCATGGACCGCGGCCCGCTTCGCGTCCCACGTTGTGGCCCGCGCCTTGGCGGACACGGGAATTGGTCCCGGCGAAGCGCCAGTCCTTGGCGAGACAAGGCACTAGGCAAGGATGTCGGGCTCGGCCATGACGGGGGTGCCATCGGCGGGTTGCGAGCCGCCGGACTTGAGGGCCTCGGAGGGGTCGGCGTAGCCGGGGATGATTCGGTTGAGCTGGGCCTGGGTGGCGCCGAGGTGGTCCCGGATGACCTTGCCAAGGACGGATCGGTAGTCGAAGGCGCGGGAAAGGTAGCGTTTGTTGGAGGTTTGGAACATGGAGCCGGAATTGCCTTGGACCCATGGGACGGGGTCGGACGGGCTGCATCCGTGAATGGCCGGGCGTGAGGGTGTGGCGCCCTTGATCCTGCCGCCGGCGACGAGCATGAGGGAGGCCTCGGCGTGGTCGGTGCCGGCGTCGTCGTTCTCGACGGTGGTGCGTCCGAACTCGGAGAGGGTGACGACGACCAAGTCGTCCCATGAGCATTGGTCCGGGTTTTGGAGGAAGTATTTGCGGAGGCCGTAGATGGCCCAGCCGACGCGGCGGAGGAGGTTGGCATGGGAGCCGGTGGCGGCGCCTTGGGAGGAGTGGGTGTCCCAGCCGTCGATCTGGGTGCCGGCGACGATGGCGTCGGTCTTGTTGAGGACAAGCGCGGCGGCGCGGAGGGAGCGGAAGAAATCGTAGGAGGAGGTGGGGACGACGTATTTGCCCGGGTTGTTGCCGCGAGCGGCGTAGCCGCCGTTCGTGGCGTTGGAGGTGGGGAAGAGGTTGTACGGGACGTCGCCGTCGGTGGGTTCGTTGTCGAGGAACTCCTGGCTGAAGTTGATGGAGGAGAAAATCTGGAGGGTCTTGCTCATGTTTCCGTATTGCAGGTCCAAAAGCTCGCGGGACTTGCGGTCCGGGGCGTGCGTGGCCATGGCGGCGCGGAGGAAGGCGTCGGCCTTGGTGTTGCCGGCGGCGGAGTTGGGGACGCCGAGGAGGTTGTAGCGCGAGGTGTCACTGAGGTTGGTCATGGCGGCCTTGGAGCCGCGCAGGAGGAGGGGGAGGGAGGACTGGATGGAGACGCCGGTGAGGGCGTTGGAGCGGGTGCGTCCGGACTCGACCATGGCGCGGTAGAGGATGCCGTCCTTGACGAGGTCCTCGCGAGGCGCGCCGGTTTCCCAGTAGTTCTGGGAATCAAAATGGGAGCGCGACTGGTTGGGGTAGCCGACGCGGTGGACCATGGCGAGGTCGCCTGCGTTGTACACGGGGGCAAGGAACTTGAGGGAGGGGTGGAGTCCGGCGAAGCCATTGCCGAGGGCGAGGCCGCCGAGGTTGGATCCGTCGGGGCGAAGATAGGTCCCGACGTTGGGGCCGGACGAGGGGAAATACGCGAGGCCCATGGAGGCCCATGCCGCGGCTGGATCAGGCGGGAGGTAGAGGGACGGGCGGTGGGTGGTGTTGTAGGCGGGATCGCCGTAGGGGATGACGGCGTTGAGGCCATCGTTTGCTCCACGAAGGAAGATGAAGAGGAGCTTCTTGACGCGACCGGACGAGCCGGGGACGCCGATGGTGCCCTCGGCGAGGGCGCGTTTCAGGACGAAGGGGATGTCGGTGATGGTGGCGAGGGCGGTGCCGAGCCCGACGGCGGAGGTGCGAGCAAGGAAGGACCGGCGCGTGAGGATGGATGGGGAATTCATGGCTTGCAGTGGAACCGGAGTGGGAAGGGGATCGCGGGGGATTGCGGGGAGGGGAGCCGGTCATTGCTCTTGGAAGCGAGGCGTGGTGAGGAGAAAGGCGACGAGCCCGCGGACGCGGTTTTCGTGGGCGACGCTTCCTTGGACGAGGGAGGAATAGGGGCTTGGGGTGGTTCCGTTGTCCGCGGTGTTGAGGAAACGGATGGCGAGATCCCTGTAGGAGGCAAGGTTTGCGGTGCCCTCGGCGGGGAAAAGGAGATGGAGGAGGTAGTCCGCTGCCGCGCCAGCATCGGCGAGGGGATTGCCGATGGGGTCCTTGTGGTGGAAGAGGTATTTCGCGCGTGGGTCATGGCGTGTGGCGCTGTACCGGAGCGTCCACTTGCCGACGAG
>CAIYFP010000317.1 GCA_903925515.1 uncultured Verrucomicrobiota bacterium | reverse complement strand
TCACTCGCGCCTCGTTGGACACGAAAATCCCTCGCGGCGAAACACCAGCCATTGGTGAGACACGACACTAGTAGTCGTAAAGCCCAGGGTCCTTGGCATACGCGCCTCCGCCCATGCCCCCGGCTTCCGCCCCGCCCAGCCACCCCGACAATTCCTCGCCCATGTCTTCCTCGATCTTCTCGGGATCCTCGCCGCTCTCAAGCCGCCGGATCGCCGTCTCCATGCCCTTGGGCACCGTCCCGTCCGGCATCGCCTGCTGCATCTTCCGAAGCAGGTGCGCCATGTGCCGGGGGTTGTTCTCGTCCAGATGCTCCATGTCCCGCTCCAGCTCGCCCATGACCCGATCCATCCGCGCCTCGTCCAGTCCCGGGACGCCATGGCCCTCGTCGGCCGCTTCGCCCGCGCCCGCCGGGTCCGCCGGGGCCGGCGCAGCCTTGAGCAGAGCAAAGCGGCTGACCTCACGCTGGAGCCTGTTCCCGCCACATCTCGGGCACGTTGGCCTTCGCTCGGGCCGGACCCGCTTGCTCAGGAAGCTGAAGATGCGACGGCAACGGGGGCATGCGAACTCGTAGATTGGCATGCGCTGATTTTCCCGGCGTCGCCGTCCCGGTCAAGGCACTGCCTGGCATCAGGCCGTGCGGGACAAAGTTTGCGGTTCCCTTGCTGCCAGCGGTTTTGCGAGCGTTTCCGCGGCGGCTGGAGCAAGCAGCCGCCTTCGTCCGTCGAATCCTCATCTGGTACAAGCCATGGCTGCTGATAACTCCGTCGTTGCAAAGGTTGAACTTCCGCCGCTCGTCCCGGTGCCCGCGCCGTCTCGGCTGGCCGCGACCCCCACCCGTCCCCCGGTGCATGCCACGAGCGTGCGCAACGCCGCCGGGTCGGAGGTCATCCTGGGCTGCCCACGCGCCACGCGTGCCTTGGTGGCCCTCATGAACGTCCACGCCGTCAACGGCGGCGCCGCCTGCCATTGGGGAGGCCCGGCGGCGTTCGCCGAGCTGAACTCCGCCATCCACGGGCTCATGTTCGCGACCTCCGGCCGCCCATGGCACGAGGCCTTCCATTACGTCAACGACGCGGGTCACGCCGAGAACGGGATCTACGCCCTGCGCGCCAACCACGGGTTCGACGGCATGACCTTCGACTCGCTCAAGGGCTTCCGCTCCATCACCTCCAAGCTCACCGGCCACGGCGAGTCCCACCTCAATCCCGAGGGCGTCCTTCTCTCGAATGGCCCGCTCGGCTCCGCGCTGCCCCAGGCCCAAGGCCTTGCGATGGCCGACCATCTTGCGGGCAACGACCGCGTCACCGTCGTCGTCGTCTCAGACGGCGCCTCCATGGAAGGCGAGGCTCGCGAGGCCTTCGCGGCGGTTCCCGGCCTTGCGGCCAAGGGACGCCTCAACCCGTTCGTCATGGCCGTCTCGGACAACGACACCAAGCTTTCCGGCCGCATCACGAGGGATTCCTTCTCCATGCAGCCGACCTTCGAGGCCCTGGACGACCTCGGCTGGGACGTGCGCAAGGTGGCGGACGGACACGACCTCCAGGCGGTGTACCTTGCGGTGGAAAAGGCCGTCTCGGACGCCAGGGCAAACCCCTCGCGCCCGGTCTGCCTCTGGGTCAAGACCATCAAGGGCTACGGCGTGAAGGCCACGATGGAGAACTCCGCCGGCGGCCATGGCTTCCCCCTCGCCCACGGCGAGAAGATCGTTGAGTTCGTGGATGAAATCTTCGGCGGCAACACCCCTCCCGACCTTGCCGCATGGGCCTCCGCCCTTCGCTCCGAGTGGGAGGCGAAGGAGGCCTCCAAGAAGGCCAAGGCTGCCGCCACGCCGTCCGCGCCGGCGCCCGCCGTCAAGAAGGACAAGGTCCAGGCCGGCCTCGCGGCGGGCGCCGTCCGCGCCGCCATGGAAGGGTATCCCGTGTACTCCGTCTCCTCCGACGTCCAAGGCTCGACGGGCATCAGCGCGTTCCAGAAGGCCACCGGCCGCTTCGTCGAGGTGGGCATCGCCGAGTCCAACATGATCTCGGTCGGCGCCGGCCTTTCCAAGGCCGGCTACATCGCCATTGTGGACACCTTCGGCCAGTTCGGCGTCACCAAGGGAAACCTGCCGCTGACCATGGCCGCCCTCTCCCAGGCCCCCGTCATCGCCATGTTTTCCCACGTCGGCTTCCAGGACGCCGCCGACGGCGCCTCCCACCAAGCCACCACCTACTTCGCCGCCGTCAGCGCCATCCCCCACACCGTCGTCGTCGCCCCAAGCTGCGCCGAGGAAGCCGAGGCCTTCATGTACCAGGCCATCCGTCGCATCGCCGAGGAACGCAAGGCCGGGCGCGACGGCGAGTCGGCCGTGTTCTTCGTCGGACGCGAGAACTACCCGGTGCGATGGGTGGAGGGACCGCGCTACGAATGGGGCAAGGCACAGGTCATCCAGGAGGGAACGGACGTGGTCCTCGTGGGTTCCGGCGTGCTGTTCAGCAAGGCGCTCGAGGCGGCGAGGCTCCTCTCCGGCCATGGCGTGTCCGCCACCGTCATCAACCACCCGTTCGTCAACCGCGTGGACATCGCGACCCTTGGAGACGCGGTTCGTCGTTGCGGCGGGCGCCTGGTCACCATCGAGGACCACCAGCTTGCCTGCGGCATGGGAGCGCAGTTGTCCCATGCCCTCTCCATGTCCGGCATCGCCCACCGCGTGAAATCCCTTGGCATCCAAGGCGAGTTCGGCCAGTCCGCCTACCTCGCCGAGGAACTCTACGTGCGGCACGGCCTCACGGGCCCCAAGATGGCCGAGGCCGCGCTCGAGCTGGTCCGGGGTTGATCCCGGGGAATCGCCGACGGGCGGGGCCGCGTCGTGCCCGCCGCGGCTCCTTCATGGGCGCTTCCCGATCCTGTACAGGCTCGACTGGGTCCGGATGAACAATGCGCCCTCGTCCACCGCGTACGACGCAAGGGAGCGTTCCCCAAGGTCGTTCCGCGACAACACCTCGAACGACCGGCCGGGCTTGAGCACGTATCCCATCCCCTCCTCGTTCTGGAAGTAAAGGCGGCCGTCCGCGTGCAGGACCGAGGCGGAGAAGTTCCCGCCCAGGCGCTCCGACCAGACCACCTTGCCCGTGGCCGCCTCGACCGCGCTGGCGATCCCCGCGTCCGACACGCAGTACAACAGGTCGTCCACCACCACCATCGAGGGCGTGTTCGGCGCGCCCTTCGCCAAGCTCCATGCAAGGTGCGTGCCCGTCACGTCGCCGGCGCCGCCGGTCCGGATCGCATGGATGAACGGCCGGTCGTAGCCCGTCCCCACGAACAACAGCCCGTGCGCGAGCACCGGGCGCGGCACGACGGAGTAGCCCTCGCCATGCAGGACGCGCCACACCTCCCGGCCATCCGAGGCGTCGTAGGCGCACACCGCCCCGCTGCCCGGGCTCACGACGAGCCGGCGCCCCGCCTCCTCGATCACCAGCGGCGTGCTGAACGAGAACTTCTTCCTTGCCGGGGTCTCGCGTGACGTCTGCCACTTCACGGAACCGTCCCCCGCATCCAACGCAACCACGCGCGGGTTCTCCGCCCCGTCCACCGAGAACACCACCAACCCATTCACGAGCACGGGCGAGCCGCCGTTCCCATGCACCGGCTGGTACTTCACGCCCGTCTGACGCCATGCGACGCGTCCGTCCAGTTCCAACGCCGCCGTTCCATGGTGCCCGAAGTGCACGAACAACCGCCCCGGCGTCGCCACCGGCGTCGGGCTCGCATGGCCGTTCTTGGAATGGATCGCGGGGCCGGCCGACGCCGTCTCGAAGACGTTCGTCCGCCAGCGCATGTTCCCGGACTCCGCGTCGATGCAGAACACGGCAAGCGCAAGGCCGCCCCCCTCGCGAGGCACCGCGCTCGTCAGGTACACCCGTCCTCCCAGCAAGACCGGCGACGACCACCCTTCCCCCTCCACCTGCGTCTTCCATGCCACGTTCTCGGTCGCGCTCCAACGGACCGGCACGTTCCCCGCCAAGGAATGCCCCATCGCGCCGGGCCCGCGGAATTCCGGCCAGTCCGCGCCACGCACGGAAGCCGACTGGAGCATGGCGATGCCGAGGAACAGGACTGCAACGTGGCGCATGGGCCGTCGCTACCGGGCATGGGCCCGAACGTCAATCATGGAGGCGAGGACCTCGCCCGCGGATGGCGACCCATGGGAAGGCCTTCCCGGCGGCTGGAGGCCGGCCGAATGGCCTCCTGCGTTCCACGGGGGAAACCGCCGGCGTCGCCCGTGCAGGGTTCACCGCCATCGGCCCATGGGCCGTGTCCAGTCCCGGGAAGGCCCCGTCTCGTCCGCGGGCAGGGATCGGCCGCGCGTTCCCGTGGCCACGCGGGGGCCCACGCCTCGCATGTCGATGTCATGGAAGCCCAGGTCGAACGCGGGCGACGACGGGCGCAACCCGCGCTCGGGATGGTCCCGGTCCCGAAGCATGGGGTCCGCAAAGATCGAGTCCCGGTCATGGCCCGTCGCGCGCCAGTCGGGCAGGTGCACGTCCGTGAAGTGATAGGCGACTGCGTTCGTCCCGCGCCGCGGGTCCCAGTAGAGGTTGTGGTTGATGAGGAAATGCCCGGGGCCGCCTTTCCAGTTGCTTCCCATCAAGGTGCCCTCGTCATGGACCACGACGTTCCGGGTGAAGGTGAAGGACGAGTGCGGCTCGTCGCGCGTGCGCATCAGCTGATGGTTGCGGTTGAACGCGAGCAGGTTGTTCCGCACGAGGTTGTCCCGCCCATAGTGCTGGTGGAACCCGGCATCCCGGCAACGCGTCACCACGTTGTTCTCCAGCACGATGCCCGTGCTGCCCTCGTCCGTGTACAGGCCCCAGCCGCCGTAGCGGTAGCTGTCGATGTCCCGGATGAGGTTGTGATGAACGCGCGTGCCTGGCTGGGGGCCGAGCGTGTAGATGCCGCCCATGTCGCTCAGCCGTTGCTGGCCCACGTTCTCGATGAGGTTCCACCCCAGCTCGTTGCGCCGGCAGGGGCTCTCCTCGTAGCCCCACGTCCAGCCCACGGAGATGCCCGTGTAGTACAGGTCCGAGACCACGTTGTGCAGGATGCGGTTGGTCCCGCTTTGCATCACGAGGATGCCCACGCCCGGCGCAAACACGCGCCCCAGCCGCCTCAGCTCGTTGTCCGTCACCGCATGGGAATGGTTCGCGTCCTCCGCCGAGGGATGGCGCTCCCCCGCCTCTCCCAGGCGCAGGCCGCCCGCACCAAGGCCCTCGAACCGGTTCGCCACCACGGTCCAGCCCTGGCATCCGCGCCCCAGCTCAAGTCCGTATCCCCCAAGCTCACGGAACTCGCAATGCTCCACCCGGCAATCCACGGCATGCCTCGCCGACACCGCCCCGGCAACGTCCACCGCCGCCTGCGGCGACATCCGGCCGTCCGTCGGCATCGAGGGCGCCGCCTCGGTCAACACCAGGCGCCGCAAGGTCACGTTCCGCACCGCCCGCGTGGGCGTGCCTTCCAGCACCAGCAACTGTTCCAGCGCCGTCGCCACCACCCGCGCCCGCCCCGGCTCCACCCCGGCCGGGGGAAGGAACCGCATCCGGCCCGTCCGCCGTTCCACGTGCCATTCCCCGGGCGCGTCCAGCGCCAGCCCCGTCTCCACCCAGTACCTCGCGTCCGGCTCGTCCATCCAGTCCGCCCGAGGCCCCTGCGCCAGCACGGCCACCGACCGCGCCCCATCCAGCCCGCGCAACGGCAGATGCATGTCCGTCCACTTCATCCACACCACCACGCGCGCGTCGGGGTCGTTGGTCCATCCCGGGACCATGTCCCCGGGCTTGAAGGGAAGCTCCGTCGGGACGCCCTTCGACAACGGCCCCGCCGCATGGAAAGGGTCCTCGTTCGGCATCCGTGCGCGGACCATGCGCCGTCCGTCCACGTGCAGGTGCTCGGCCTGCAACGCCCCGGACGCCACCTCCGGTACGATCGCCTCCCATGCTCCCGAACGGCCCGGCGAACGCGTCCAGCCATGCACCTCCACGCCACCCGACAACACCGTTGGCATGGCGCCCGCCGCGCCCTCAATCGTCGTGTTCGAGTCCTCCGGCCCGAGCCGCAGCGTTGCCGCAAGGTGATGACGCCCCGGCGCAAGGCGGATCACCACCCGCTCCGACGTCGTGTTGGAACGCATGGCCCGCGCCCGCTCCAGCGCCATCCGCAACGTCGCCACGGGTCCCCTCGCACGGAACAGGGCCGGGCTTGCATGTTGGCCCGTCGCGCCGTCCTCGCCCATGGGATGCACGTGGATCACGGGCATGTCCCCCGCGACACATGCCACGACGACGCCCCATTGCCATGCCGCCACCGCAAGAACCCGTGCCCGACGCTGGATGAAACCCTTCATATCAGGGGCTTGGATGCCCCGCCCCGGGTTGTTGTTCGAGAAGCCCCAGAATCGCCCCGATCGTTCCCAGCGCGCAGCCCTCGAACCGGTTGTTCACGTAAAGGTACGCCCGCCCGGGACGCGATGCCCGCAGGCACGACAACACCATCTCCACGGCCGCGCGACGCGCCGACGGGTTCGGGTCCCGGACCCGGTCGTAGGGCGAGAACGCCTTCACCGCCTCCTCGTAGGCCCTGCCCGGACGCAGCAACAGCCGCGCCCCGAGCACGTCGGGATTCGTGCGGCTTCCCGGCGCCAGCCATTGCTCGTCCAACGATGGCATGGCCTCCCATGACGTGTACACGTGCGCCACCCCGTGGCGAGCAAGGGCATCGAAGTACTCCGGGTGCAGGAATGTCCGGTTGCGGATTTCCACGCCGTAGTCCCACCCGGGCGGCAGTTGCCCGAGAAACCGCCCAAGGTCGGCCACGAAGTCCCGGCCCCGTGCATACTCGCCCGGATGGAAATGCGAGAACTCGAAGATCAACATCCCCACCTTCTCCCGGCACGGCTCCAGACGTCCAAGGAAGGCCTCGGCGAACAGGCCGGCGTTCAGGTAATTTGCGTTGTTCGTTCCCCTGCGTGGCCCAAACCGCGCCAGCCCCGGGAACCGGCGCAGCGTGATCTCGTCCGTCACCTTGAACGAGAACCGGAAACCATCCGGCACGTCCGAGATCAACCTCGCGAGCCACGGCGCCGTGGGAAACGCGTAGTAGGCCGCATCCACGCAGACCGTCCGGAACACCGATGCGTACTCGGCAAGGCAGGCTCGCTCGAAGCGGGCGTCGCTGTGCTTGCCCCGGAACTGGTATCGATCCGCCGTGTACAACGGCCCAATCCAGCCCGGGTACTTCCATGACGACGTCCCGACGAAGACGCCGCGCCCGGCCAGCCGCTGCAACGCCGCCCCGGCCGCCCCGCGTTCAAACCCATGGTTGTCCGCGTCCTCGGTTTCCATGTCCCCACCTTGCTCCTCCAGCGCCCGCGTTGGAACCGCCTTCCGGCGCCGAGGGGTTCGCGGACGCAAAACGGCCCCGCCGACCGAGGTCAGCAGGGCCGCTGTTGGTTCTCAAGCCCACCACCTCTCGATGGCGGACGGCGACAGTCTTGGCCCTCCGCCCATGGAACGTCCAGTGCCGTTTTCGAAGGGAGGCCCGCGTGGTGACCGGCCTGCGGATGACGACGCGGGGTTGCTTGCATGCCACGGGGCACGTCGAGGATCGGGGTTCGCAGCAAGGCCGGGATGCAACGCGCGTCGGCATCGCCTTGCATCCCTCGCCTCATGGCCGACGCAGGCCCAGCCTCACCCAAAGCTCCGCCTCCAACCCCGGCAGCGCCAACTCCGCCTCCTGGTCCTTCGCCGGGAAAAACGGCAACGCCGCGCCGGGTTCCCACGGACGCCATGTCCCATCCATGGTGTCCATCACCTCCAGCCCGACCATGGCATTCGCGGGAACTCGCACCTTCAGGAACACGCGCCCGTCCCGGACCTCCACCCGCGGACGCCACCCCGACGTGGCGTCGCCCGGATGCGTTCCCGCAAGGAATTCAAGATGGTCTGGCTCCCCGTCGCCGTCCCGGTCGTTCCCGGGGTCCATCGCGTCGTCCGGGGCCAGCGAGACCTTCGTTGCGAGCCAGTTTGTGAAGGAGGGCCGGGCTGCAAGGGAATCAATCCATGACGAGAGCAACGCGACGCCCGTCGTGTCGGGTTCGTGGCTTCCCACGGGCGGCATCCGGCGGCCGTCGGTGCGCGTCATCCGGTCCAGCAGCACCGAGCGTGCCCGGTCGCCGGCGACAACGATGCGTCCGTCCGGCACCCCTCCGTCCGTGACAACCGCGCCGTCGATCAGCCCGGCGAGGTCCGTGGGTGTCATCGCGCGGCCGTCCCATGTGCCGCCCCCCGGCCCGCCGGGGCGGTGACAGAAGCCGCAGTTCACGTCGAGATAGCGGCGAACCTGCCACTCAAGGCTGGGCTGGGTCAGGCCGTCGCCCGTGAACGTCGGGTGGCCGGGGGCCGTCGCCGACGGCAAGTCCAAGTAGCCCGCCGCGGCGAGCGCACGGACCTGGTGAGCCTCGCCTCCGCCCGGCAACGACCGCATGCGGTCGAGCTGGCGCGTGTTGAAGCTCAGCGAGCCGCCCGCCGCCGGGTTGTGGCACGCGATGCACTCGCTGCGGCTGGGGTAACGCCAGTTCTGTTGGCGGCCCTTCCCGTCCTCCGTGACCCACACCGCCTCGTCCTCGCCCTCGTCCGGCACCAGCACGGCGTCGCGGGGGGATGTCCACCGGTACGTCACGCCATACACTCCCTGTGCCATCTGCACGAGGAACCGCGTCTCCAGCCGACGCCGCGACGCGGCCACCCCTCGCTCCAGCTCGAGCTCGAAATGCTTCATCCACACCGTCCCGGCAGGCGACTTCCATGCGTCGTCCGTCGTCGCGTCCACTCGGCTCCCGGGCGGCACGTGCACCCAGCGCCGCTTGATCGCATGGTCGGACCAGAACGGGAGGTTGACGTCGTAGGGAACAAAGGCGCCAGCCGGCTCCATGGTTGCAAGGTCCCGAAACGCCCCCGTTGCCTGCAACGTTCCCGGCACGGGCCGGTCGGCGACGTTGGGCGTTGCAACCAACCGCATGACCTTGCCCGCGTTGAGCTGGAGGGCGAGCAGGTCGCCGGTGGCGGGGTCCACGCCAAAGCCAGCCACGCCCGCCAAGGTTCCGAGGCGTTCCACCATGGCCACGCCGGCCGCGTCCCGGCGCAGCGCCCACACGTTGTTGTTCACGTAGTCTGCAAACACATAGGCCCCGTGCAACGCCGTGATTCGCCCGCCGCGGTACACCCGCCCGCCGGTGATGGAGTTGCCCCGGTCGTTGCCGCTCCCGTGCGCGTACACGTGCACCGGCGGCACAGGGTTGAAGCGCGGCTCGACGAGGAAACCCGACGGCATCCCCGAGCGCGGCCCCGCGACCCGTCCCTCGCGGAACGGCCATCCATGGTTCGCGCCCTTCCGGCTCAGGAACACCATCTCCCACTTGTCCTGGCCCACGTCCGCAACCCACAGGTCGCCGGTCGGCGGGTCGAAGGAAAAACGCCATGGGTTGCGCAGGCCCACCGAGAAGAACTCCGTGCGCACGTTCGCCGGGACGACCGCGACTCCGTTGAAGCTCGTCGCCCCCACGTAGGGGTTGTCCGCCGGGATGGCGTAATTCGTGGTGTACATCCAGGCGTTCGCGGCGTTGCGGTTGGGCGGCAACGAGCCCGGACGCCGGTCCACGTCGATGCGAAGCAGCCCGGCGAACAGGTCGCGGTCGATTCGCTGGCCGTTGCCGTACGAGTCGTTGCCGCCGCCCTCGTCGCCCATCGCGACGTAAAGGTACCCGTCCGGCCCGAAATGGAGGTCGCCGCCATTGTGGTTGGACGCCTCGTCCCGCTGCGCGAGCAGGCGCACCTCGCTCGCCATGTCGATCACGTTGGGGTTCGCCGCAGATGCCCTGAACTCGGTGACGACGTTGTGCGCGGACCGCGTGGACGTGGGGCCCGTGTTCAGGGTGCGAAAGACAAAAAGCCGTCGGTTCTCCGCATGGCGCGGATGAAACGCGAGGCCCAGCAACCCTTGCTCCCCCGACGTGAGCAGGTTCGTCGTCAGGTCGGCGAACACGGTGCGGGTGGGGCGCGCGAGGTTGGTGACGACGAGGATTCGCCCCGTCTTCTCGACGATGAACAAGCGATGGGCCTCGCCCGGCGGCGTCGCGGTGGCCACGGGCTGGTTCAACGCGACGCCGGGCAACGCGTCCACGAAGCCGTACGTCGCCCGCGGCAACCGCGACGGCAGGCCCGAGAAGGACTCCCCGGGCCGCGACGGCCATTCGGCATGCAAAGCACCCCATGCCGTTCCCGCCAACATGGCGAGGAATGCCCGTCCCAGCACCGCGCCCATCCTTGTGTTCATGCTCCTCGCCCCTTTTGCCCCTCGTGGTGTACCCGGGGAACCCTGCCCACCTCGCGCCAGCACGCAACCCATGTGTTCCAAGGGCCAACGCAGGGCTCGCGTCTTGCCGCTCCTCGCGGGCACGCTTGCCATGCCATGACGATGCCGCCTTGCACGCTCACCCCCGACATTGCGGTCATGGCATGCGTCGCCCAAGCGATCCTCATGACGGCCCATGCCTCCGATTTCCAGGGTTCCACCCATCTCATGCCGTTCGACGAGGATGTCATCGGCTATGGCAAGACGCCGGGCACAAACGCCATCTCAAGCCTCAAGGCGCGCATCGACTCCGGCGCGGTCCGGCTTTCGAGGGACCCCGCGGGTTCCCTGCTTCCGGCGATCCTCCGAGAGCTGCACGTGCCGGTCGCATCCCAGGTCCTTGCCTTCTCCAAGACATCGTTCCAGAGGGAACGCATCGGGCCGGCCAATCCCCGGGCCCTTTACTTCAGCGACACCGTCTATGTCGGGCACGTGCCCGGTTCCCCGATCCTGGAGTTCACCGCCGTGGACGCCTTCCTCGGGGCCGTGTTCTACACACTCGACGAGTCCGCCCCGCAACGACCCACGTTTGTCCGCACCGACCAATGCACCGAATGCCATGCGTCGGCCCGCACCATGGGCGTCCCGGGCCATCTCGTGCGTTCCCTTGAAGCCGACGAGTCCGGCGCCGTGGACCTCCTGACGGCGGTGGACCCGGTCAACCACCGGACCCCGCTCGCTGACAGATGGGGCGGCTGGTACGTGACCGGACAGCATGGCGACCAGACCCATCGGGGCAACCTCATGGGAAGGGAGGCCTTCGCCCTCCAGAAGACCCGCCCAAACCACTCCGGCAACGTCACCAACCTCTCCCGCTGGATCGAGCCCTCGAAGTATCCCGTGCCCACCAGCGACATCGTCGCGCTCATGGTCCTCGAGCATCAACAGCACGGCCAAAACTTCATCACCCGCCTCGGCTACGAAGCTCGCCTCCAGCTTGCCGCCTACGGCCATGTCCAGCATCTCCGGCCCCAGATCGACGCCTTCGTCCGCTACGTCCTCTTCTCCGACGAGGCGCCCCTCACCGCCCCGATCGCGGGGTCGCCCGACTTCAGGAAAGCGTTCGAGTCTTGCGGCCCCCGGGACAAGAAGGGCCGTTCGCTTCGGCAACTGGACCTCCGGCAGCGTCTCTTTGCCCACCCATGCAGCTTCCTGCTCCAGGGCGAGCCCTTCGCCGCCCTCCCCCAGCCGCTGCGCCAACGAATCCTCGAGCGCATCGGCGCCGCCCTCGACTCCCACGACCCCGCCAGTTCCGCCTGTCACATTCCCCCGGCGGAACGTGCCGTCCTCCGGGAAATCCTTGTCGATACCGTCCCCGGCTTTCCCGTGCCGCGGGCCAGGGCCGGCGGAGCCTGAACCCTCCCCGTCGGCGACCCAGCCCGGTGTCGTGTCCCACCCTTGGCCGCGGTTTCGTTGCGAGGCATTTTCGTGGCCCACGAGGCGCGAGCCCCGACGCGGGCCCTGAGCACGTCCGCCGTGCGCGTGCCGCGGCTGTCCGAGTCACCGCCACAGGCGGAAGTGACGCGCGCCATCCCCGATGGGCTGCACGACGGGCCCCAGCAACTGGGGTCCACGGACGGCCGTCCATGGACCGGCCGGATCTGGAGCCTCCTGCAGCACGAAGCCGCCGCGAGCCCATTGCAAGTTCACCACGCCGTCGCCCGGCACCAACCGAAGCTCCGGCTGGACGTTCACGGGCTGCACCAAGGACATCTGCATCCCGAATGTCATGTCGGCGGACCTTGCGTTGTAGTTGTGCACCTCGACGGCGAACACGTTTTCCCCTGCCTTCAGCAAGGACGCGTCCAGCTCGAACTCCTCGTCACACGTCGCGTCCCCCCCGCATGCATAGCCCGTGGCCAACGTCGTGGGGCCTATCGCCGCCGGCGGAGCCTCCATGCGAATTCGCATGGCCTCGGTCCCGTTGATGTACAGCACGGCCCCATCGTCGATACGCGTGAGCAAGCGCAGCCGGGACCCGGCGGCAACGCCTCCGACATGGATGCGGGTCCTGAAGTAGTACGTGATGTACGGGAAGCCAGTCGCGGGGTTGTAGGCCGCGATGCGCGTGCCCAACGGGGCAACGGCCGGGGGCGGGTTCCCGGACGTCGTCTTCACCCACAGCAACCCGTTGCCAGGGCCTTCCCATGACGCGTCGGGATAGGAGGGGCTCGTCCATGATTGCGCGGAGACGTTCGCCGCGGTGTAGCGCCACTCGCCATCGAGGGCATGAATCACATGGGGCGTCGCGTAGTTCGTCGTTGCGAACATCTGCACGGCCGATGCCCGCGCCTGACCATCGGAGGCCCCCACCGAGATCACCCGGTAGAACGCCGTCGCCCCCGGCTCGAGGCCCCGGAGCAGGACGGCATGGCGGGTCATCGGCCCCGGCTGGACTTGCGTGGAGAAACCCAATGCCTCCGTGGGGCCAAACTCGACCTGGGATGATGCCGGTTGGACCGTGGACCATGTCACGGAGGCGGACACGTCGTCCGGCACCGCCTTGATGTCGTTGATGAACCCCGGCAAGGCCTTGGCGACCACCCCGAAGTGCGATCCCACGGTGCGTTCCCTTCCCGAGTCCGCCACCGAGCTCGGGGCGTTGATGCGCACCGCCGCGCCGGTGGGCGCCTGCATGGACAGGGTGGACGAGCCGCCGCCGTCGAGGTTGACCGCGTCGCTCGCCCCAACCAGCAACATCCATGCGCCCGTCTCGTAGTCGAGCGCGCCCGAGCTTTGCGACTGTCGCCCGTCGATGACCATCAGGTAGAGGTGCCGCCTGTCCGCCGACAAGCCCATGGCAGTCCGGGGGTTGGTATCATGGATGAAGCCGGGCTGGGCGAGGTACTGCCGGCCGATGTTCACGCCCTGCACGACGACCGGGTAGTCGCCCGACACGGCAGACTCGACGCCGACGGCCGACGCCGACGGCCAATTGGTGTGAATGATCGTGGGCCGGTTGGCCGCATCGAACAGGATCGTGGCCGCGTGTTCAAGGTTCCCGCCGGACACGACCTGCCCGCCCGAGACGTGCATCCCCGAGACGATCATCGGCGTTCCCTCGGGAAGGTAGTAGGTCGTGGGGTCGAAGAAGTTCGCGTTCACGGCCACCTGCACGCCCTGGGTCTCCACGAAGCGGCTCACCGTCATGCCGGCCGTCTCGCGAAGCCCGGACACATAGTTGCTGATCCGTGGCGTCGGCACCAACCGCACGTCGGGGTCTGACAGGTCCACGCGCACGACGTGCATCACCATGCGGTTGTTGAAGTCTCCGGACGACACCGTGTTGGTGCCGCGCGCGAGGTCGATGCCCTTGAAGAGGGGCTGCCACGGCGTCAGCGACGGCGCGGCATGGGATGCCACGAATGCCCCGAGGCCCAGCGCGAGCCCCATGCCCAACAGGTTCGTTCTCATGATCTCATCAGCGTCCGCTGTACCGATACTCGTACCCCGCGATCGGGTCCCGCGTGTAGGCGGCGTTGAAGCCGTCGTAATAGACCGGGGCCATGGCGACACGCCCGTCCACGAAGCCCAGGACGCTCTCCGCGTCCCGGTAGAAGGGGGCGTTGCGCCTCCCGGTCCGGCTGCGGTGCCATGACAACGGCCCGTGGGCGGTCCACTCCATCACGAGCAACGTCCGCCTTGGGTCGGCAACCTCGGCCAAGGGCCAGCCCGCGATGCTCGGAACGCCCGGCAACGTCACCCCGTTGAAGCAGTACGAGCCGAAGTCAAACCGCGCCGTCTGGTGGAACGGGACGGGGTCCGTGTAGCCGCGGTCGTCCGGGCACGCAAACACGGCGTCGCGGGTGGATGACGCCCCCGTCAGCCCGGCATGCCCCTTCACCTGCTCCTTGTACCACCACTGGAGCTCGCCGCGTCCCTCTTCCGGCGCGGGCAGTCGCCCCTGCTGGTCCCTCGCAAACGAAAGCGTTGCACCCGCCACCTTCATCAGGTTGGCACGGCAAGTCGCGATTCGTGAGGCGCGCCGCGTGCGCTCCATGGGAACCGCAACCAGCGCGCCCACCAATGCCACCGCACTCGCGACCACGACGAGGTCCAGCCTGCCAAAGGCGCCGGTTCCCTCCCCTGCCCGGACCCGTGCCGGCCTCATGGCGTGCCTTTCGCCCGTGCCATCGACCATGGCTGGTACTGGGCCTCGAAGCTCTCGCCCGCGGCATCCATGCGGGCGACGACGCCGCCATGCAAAAGCCCATGTTCCGCCAGCCATCGCAGGTCAAGGTAGCGCGGCAGGTACCCCGGGCAGAATGCCACGACCTTGGCCCGCGGCCTCCCAAGGGCCGCCACGGCCTCGGGCCCGAGCAGCGGGGGCCCCATGAACGACACAATCACGTCGCCATCCCGTCCCCGGCGCAGCAGCTCAAGGAAGTCACCGGGTGGCACCTGCACCTGGCGCAAGGGGTCCACCGGCAGCCGGCGCACGACGTCCGCCTTGGCCTTTCCGGCGCCCAGCTCCGAGACAAACGCCGCGAGCGCGGCATCCACGGATGGCTGCCGGAACTCGGACGTGTCCCGCGCAAGCACCATGATGCGACCGGGAGCCCGGTGAAGCTTCAGGGCCTCGCGTGCCATCTCTCGCCCGACGGCGCGCGCAACCCGGGTGTCCTCGGACGGGAGCCAAGGCATGAACGTCCACGCAGCCCACCCGAGCGCGGCGAGCGCCAGCGGGGCAAGCACCCATGCGAGTTTGCGACGCAGGTCCATCGTCACGAGTCATGCCCGGGCGACGGGCTAAAACACTCCCCTTGGCTTGCTCAACACCACGTTGCTCATGCCCGAGGCGATGACCTCGAGGATCTGCGCCCGCAACGCCGGGGTCTTGAGGAGCTTCACGCTGCCGTCGGCAAGGGCCAGGACGCCCGCCTTGTTGTGCACCTGGTTGTCCCATGCCGCGTCGATCGAGTTGCCAAGGAACTGGCTCCATGAAGGGTCCCAGCCCCCGCCGCCCCCATTGACGTTGAAGTCGCCCAGCAGGATCGACGCCGGCTTCTGCCAATCAACCGACGTCCCGACGAGGTAGCTCACGTTCAGCATCGCATCCATGTCCACCCAGTTCGTCCCGGGCTTCCGTTCCTTGTCCGCCGCGCACACCAGCACCCGGGGCGCCACGATCTCGTTCGAGGCCAGCCGGATGTGGTCCGTCCAGTCCGCCGAGCCATCGGATCCGCCGTTCGTCGAGGCGATCTGCCACGGCAGCTTGTCGTTGCGGTCGTTGGCCCAGACGCGAAGGCCAAGGGCCACCTGCCGTTGGTTGTTGACGCACACGGTGACCTTGGCCTTCGCCTTGGCCGACGCCAAGGCCGGCAGCAAAAGGCCCGCAAGGATGGCGATGATCGCAATCACCACCAGCAACTCGATCAACGTGAACGCCCATGCCCACGGGACCGTCCCGGCCCGTTGTCTATGGTTGACCCTCATTCCAGTCTTTCTAGCAAGAGCGATGCCCGGTCGAACCCCGCGCGGCCTCCACCAGCACGGAGCTCGCAAAGGAGCGTCACCTCGGCCCGGGGCTGCCCGACGCGGAAATCAACGCGAAGCTCCGTCCAATGGCACCCTTCCTGCAAGCTCCGCGAACGTTCGGCCCTCCCGGCAAGCCTCAGGCACGCCCCTTGGTGCCTTGCGCCCTGCAACGCCTTGAAGTCATCCACCCGTACACGCCCCCGGAAGCAATAGCCGCCCGGGGCAAGGCGAACGGTCGTCGCCCAGGCGGACGAGTTGCGCGCGCCCGCCTTGAGCACGAGTTGCTCACCGCCCGAGTCCACGACCCCCAATGCGCCGCCGTCCATGGGCACGCCCTGCGCCTTCCAGCCGGACAACGAGATGACACCCGGCTCCCCCAACGCGTCACGTGGCGGTCCGTGGGTCAGCTGCGATTCCACGGACACGGCCCTTGCCGTGATCGCGGACCGAAGCCCTTCCATGTTCCGTTGCCATTCCCTCCACCTCGCGAGCCCGACCCTGCCCCGCAGCGATGCCTCGCACTCGCGCCGCCACGCGTCGAAGCCCCCGACATCCAACGCGACGGGCGCCCATCGACGAAGGACCGCATGCCATGACTCCGCCCCATCCACGGCGGCGGCGGCAGCCCGCGCCATGGATCCCGTCATGCTCGGCCATACCGTCAGGCCCGGCGACTCCAGCAGGGTGTCCAATCCCCATGGCACCCACTCGGGCCGGCCGTCCACCCATGCCACCCGGTAGTTGTTCCTTGCCAACGCATACCCGTCGCGATGCCCAAGCAGGACCTCGATGGCGGCAAACTTCCGGAATGTCCCCCCGTCCATGGACGGGTGTGTCGCCTGCCACCCGCCCTTCCTCAACGCCTCCCCGAGCGCGCCCCACCGAATCGACGCATCCCCGCCGGCCGCTTCCTTCCAATCCAGGGCATCCCCCACGTCCGCCCCCTCCCGTGGCTCGCCGAGCACCACGTCGGAGCCCGGCCATGCACGGTGCGCAAATGCCGCGTCGAAACCCTCCTTCACCCCGCGCCAGCCCATGTCATGGCCGTCGATCTGGAGGGTTCCCCATCCGTGGCGGGGGCAAGGAATGCCCGCGACGGCAAAGACGTGCGCGGCCCATGCCGCCCGGACCGACTGGGGATCCTCGGCCCCGTTTTCAAGGTGAAGCCGCGTGGTTTCGCCAAACCCTTCCAGGGGCCGGTCCGTGACGACCGTGAACGAGGGTCCAGCATCGACGTCGCGGAGGCTGCCGCGCGTGCCCTTGATTCGCATCCGCGCCGGAATGGCCGGCCCGTCATCCACCGCGGCCTCGACCGGGACCCAGCCCCTTGGATGCTCACGCAGGCGCCGGACCGCGCCGGGCTGGGTCCGGATCGAGATGCGCGTCCACCGTGGCCATGGAGGAACGGCCCAAGGTTCGGCGGCAGGAGTCCCATGCGTGCCCCTCGCCTCCGATTCGGAGGCGCCGCCGATGCCTGCCGCGATGCAGGCAACGAGGAGGGCAGCCCACCGACTCATGGACGCGGGGCGTTGTTGGTTGCACCGCCCTCGTTGCGGCCGCCCGATGTCGTCACGGGAGGACGCCGGACGAGCACGAGCGCGTTGGCCCCGGGACGTTCCCGGCCCTCCGAGGGACTGCTGATGACTTGCCCCATGACCCACATCGATGCCGAGCCGCCCCCGTCCAGGTTCAAGGCCTCCTCGCACCCAAGGCTCGCCATGTAGTTCGCCAACTCGGGAAACGTCATCCCCACGGACAGCCCCGACTGCCGCCCATCCACCACCACCATGAACAACGTGTTCGAGTTCCACCCGAGGGCCGTGCGCGGATGGCGGACCTGGAAGCCCGACCATGTCATCGCCTTGCCTCCCCGCACGAGGGTCGGCCCTCCCCCCAACGCCAGTTGCACCCCTTGCAGGTCCGGGAACGTGTCAAAGACCAGCCGGACGACCTGTCCCACCGCAAGCCCGCGCCCCCGCGACGCAAGGCGCGAGCCCAGCGACAGCACGAGTCGCCCCGCAGGAATCGCCGAGTTGCCCTCGCGGCGCACGTCGGCGATCCGCGCCTCGATGGCCGCGCCGGGGCGGATGGGAAGCCATGCCTTGTCACCCACCCTCTCCAGGATGCACTCGGTGCCGCCATCCGTGCGTGTCGTCGGGCCGGCGGCCGCCGAGTACACGACCACGGCATCCTCCTCCCGCAGCTCGTTCAACCCCATCGCCGACGACTTTCCGTCCGGCCAGAATACCTGGAGGCGGGACGTGATGTTCGTCGTGCGCGGCATGCCTTGACGGTCCAGCCAAAAGCTCGCATGCCCGGATGGCGCGCTCACCAGCTCCCCATTCCGGACCTGCACGTCCCGGGGATCCCCCCGGTATGCGTCCTCCGTCATGTAGAAGTCGCCGTTCACCGCCGCGATGGGCGTGCCCTCCGAATCCGCCATGGCGGCGACCTGCTCCGACACGGTCCGCATCCCGATCCGGTCGCCGCCGCCGAGGGTGGTGGTGAGACCTAGGTCGGGGCGCGACCGGTCGATGCGCAGGACATGCACGGACCATTCCGGATCCGAGCGCCGGTCATGGATGTGCCCAAAACCCCGGTCCACCGATGCGCCCGACAGGCCTGCCTGCCGGGCCAGCGCGGTCGCGGACGCAACGAGGAGGACTAACCCCAAAAGCCTGCGGCACCCTTTCGCTTTTCCGTGCACCAGCCCAATCACCCTGCCCCATGAAAGCAATCGCCACGCCATCTCATGGACCTTTTCCAACCTTGCCCCCGGCTGGCCTCCGCAAGACCACCAAGGCGTTCGCCACGTCCCGCTCGCGTCCCTCGCATGGGCTGTTCCGGGTCCTGCCTGCGCACCAGATCGACGAGGAACCCCCGCCGTCGAGGTTCATCCCCTCAAGGCAGCCCCAACGGGCCATCGTGGCGGCAAGTTCCTCCAGCGTCATTCCAACCGAGAAACCCGGCTGCCGCCCGTCCACCTGAAAGAGCATCCAATGCTTCCTGTCCCACCCGAACGCGCTCCTCGGGTGCCGCTGGACCATCGAGCTGAACTCGTACGAGTCGGACCGGGCAGGCGCGACCTTCTGGGGCCTGCCACCCGACACAAGGACCGGCCCCCCCCCAATCGCATGGCGGACCCCGCCCAACGCCGGGCGCGTCTCCAGCGCAACCCGCAGGAACGCGCCCACCCCCGCGTTCGTCCCCGCCGGGTTGCGTCGAAGCCACAGGGGCCCCGCAGACAAGACCCATCCGTTGAACGGGACCTTCCCGCCGCCGGGGGCGCGCACCTCCGAAACCCGCAGCCCGTGCGTGGTGGAGGGCGCCGCAACCATGCCGCCGGGCACGCCATTCGTCGGCGTCAACACCCACTCCCGGCCCCCCATGTTCCTCAGGTGTCCACGCACCGCCCCGGTGTACAACACCAACCCGTCCAGCGCCCTCTCCTCGTTCAAGCCCGCAGGCGTGCTGCTTCCGTCCGGCCAGGTGACCGCCAGCCCGGGCTCCACCATGCCGACTTGCGGCGAGCCTTGCGCATCCATCCAGACCGCGATGCCGCCACGCGCCTGAGGCACCGACAGCAACTCCCCGTTCACGACCTGCAACCCTCGCGGGTCCCCCGCGAAGAAACGGTCGCGCTGATAAAAATCCCCGTTCAAGGCCGCCAACGGCGTCCCTTCGCTGGCCGGAATCGACTCGACCTGCTCCGTCACCGTCGCGAGCCCCGTGGCGGCACCCTCGGCATGCACCGAGATGACCTCCACCCCGGGAAGGTCACGCGCCACGCGGACGACATGGATGGACCATGGGCCGCGCTCGATGACCTCGTTGGTGTAGCCCACGCCCGGCGCCAGCTCGCGCAACGGCGCCTCGGACAGCGGGACCGCCGCGGCCCTCGTTCGGAGGCCGCCTCCCAACAGGATTGCCCCAAGGACAAGCCCCAGTTCCTTCCAGGGAAGGCTGCGACGTGCTTGTTCGCGATTCATGCGTCATGGGGCGCCCGGACCGGCCCCGCCGGGAACGCCGCCCGCCAACAATGACCAACCCACCCGCCTCAGGGTTTCCCGAAGCAATACAAGTTCTTGGCCGTCCGCACGAACACGCGGTTGTCGGACACCGCGACACTCCCCCGGCATGGCCCCTCGCCCTCCAAGGTCACGCTGCCAAGCACCTTGAACTCGTCCCCGGCATCCGCCACCACCACGGTGCCCTCCTCGCTGTGCAGGTAGATCTTCCCGTCCGCGCCGGTCGGCGAGCCCCAGATGACCTCGCGCGTCGGCAACTTGCCGGACCATGTCTTGGACCCAGTCCTCGGGTCGATCCTCGCGAGCACCTTCTTGCCGCCGTCGAGGACGAACATCTTGCCGTCCATGACCAGCGGCGTGCTCCAGTCCGTCGGGTTCTCGGCGAACTTCCACGCGACATGCGTCCCGGTCACGTCGCCCCTGCCGTCGCCCCGGAACGCGACCACGGGCTGGCCCTTGGGGCCGCACGCATACACAAGCCCGTCCAGCGCGACCGGCGACGTCACGATGCGGTACCAGTCGTCGCGCTTGTCGTACAGGCGCGCCCGCCAAACCTCGGCGCCGCCGTCGAGGGCGTGCCCCGAGACATGGTCCCCGCCCACGACCACCAACTGGGTCGTGCCGTCCTTCATCCGCACCGGAAGGGGCGTTGCGTAGGACTCCTGGCTTTCGAGGGTCGAGTCCGTCCTTCGCACGTGCCGCCAAAGGTCCTTGCCGGTCCCGGGGTCCACGCACAGCACGAACGATTCCCGCTCGGGCTTGCCGTCGTACAGCGGGTAATCCGGCGGCATGGGCGAGCGCTGGAGCACCTGCAAGTACAGCCGGCCCTCGTGAAGCAACGGCGACGACCCGTAGATCCACATCACCGAGAACCGCCCAAAGTCCTTCCCAAGGCTCCGCTTCCACACCGCGTTGCCCTCCATGTCGAAGGCCGCGAGGTCGCCCGTCCCAAACAACGTGATCACGCGCTGGCCGTCGGTGACCGGCGAAGGTGCCGCCATGTTGTTGCGCCCCTTCTCCTTGTCCCCAACCCCCACCGTCCGACGCCAACGTTCCTTCCCGGTCGCCCGGTCCACGTCGATCAACACAAGGTTGCCTGCCTCGTCCGGGGAGTTCACGAAGACGTGCCCGCCCCAGATGATGGGCGTGGCTCCGGCACGTCCCGGCACGGGAAACTTCCACCGCACCTCGTCGGGCCCGAGGGACGTGGGCAGGTTTGCGCCGGGCGCCGACCCGTTCAGGTTGGGCCCGCGCCACTGCGGCCAGTTCCCGGCGCGCGCCAGCGTCCAATTGCAAGCCAGCGCCAGCCCAAGGACCCGCCATATCACTCGAGTTTTCATCGGATTCAATCGCTCGTCGGAACCACACAACCGCCCGACACCCCTGCTTTAATCACAAGTCGTCGCCTCACTTCAATCCTTGGCCGTGATCCCGGAGCCCCGCGCAGGCAGTTCCTGGGTGCCCGGTTCTCGCCTCGCGCGGTGGACCCAGCAGGATCCCTTCGTGCCTTCGTGTCTTGGTGTGATCAAAAAAACAGCGTCTTGCTCGGCGATCCCGTGGGTGCGGAAGCTGGGAACGCCTCGCACGAAGATTCGGGCCAATGCAGGCCGTGGTTGATGGGGCCAGTGAAACCTTCCCGGTCGGCCAACCCGCCGTTTCATGGAACGACGCGACACTAGTGTCGTGTCTCACCAATGGCTGGTGTTTCGCCGCGAGGGATTTTCGTGTCCAACGAGGCGCGAGGGACGAGCAGACCCGCAG
>CAIYFP010000316.1 GCA_903925515.1 uncultured Verrucomicrobiota bacterium | reverse complement strand
TCGGCGAACCTCTCGGACCCGCGCGCGACGTTTGGCATTTGCGAGGGCAACCCATTGTGGGAAGAGCTTCGGGACATCGCGCTGCGCGTGGGACCCAGCTTCCTGCTCAACGTGACCCTGAACGAGGCGCGCCAAATCACCGCCGTGTTCGCCGGGGACTTGGTCCAGGCGCACCGCGCCGGGCGCGACTTCGTCCGCGAGTCCGCCATGCAACGTGTGGAGGCCGCCTTCGACGTGGTCGTGACCACGAACTCCGGCTATCCGCTGGACCAGAACCTCTACCAAGGGGTGAAGGGCATGAGCGCCGGGGCTCGGATTCTGAAGCCGGGCGGCCTCCTGGTCCTCGCGGCGGAATGTCGCGAGGGCGTGCCGGCCGGGAGCCCGTTTGACCGCCTCCTGCGCGAGGCGTCGTCGCCGGAGGAGATCCTCGCGTTGCTGGCCACCCCGGGGTTCGTCCGCCCCGAGCAATGGCAGGCGCAGATCCAGTCGCTCATCCAGGGCCGGTTCCGCGTGCGCGTGGTGTCATCGATGCCCGAGGACGCCCTTCGCGCCGCCCATCTTGAGCCGTGCAACGACATCGGGGCGCTCGTTTGCGACGAGGTGGCAAGGCTCGGGGCCCAGGCACGCGTCGCGGTCCTTCCCCAGGGTCCGCTCACCATTCCCTACATCGGGTGAGCCGCGTCGGTGCGTCCGGACCTCGTGCGCGCCCCGCATCGCCCCGCGTGACGGGTTCGTCGGCCCAGAAATTTCAGCGCGTCAGCAAGAGCTAACAGTCAAAAACAGAACCATGAACATCCTTGTTACCGGAGGCGCCGGGTACATCGGGTCCGTGTTCGTCGAGCAAGTCCTCGACGCCGGCCATTCCGTCACCGTGTTCGACAACCTCACCGAGGGTCATCGCTCGGCCGTGGATCCGCGCGCGACCTTCGTGCAGGGCGACTTCAACGACCGCGACGTCATCCATCACGCCCTCGCCAAGGCCCGGCCCGAGGCCGTCGTCCACTTCGCCGCCAACGCGCTCGTCGGCGAGTCCATGACCAACCCGTCGAAGTACTTCCGAAACAACGTCGGCGGCGGGCTCAACCTGCTGGATGCCTGCGTCGCCTCGGGCGTGCGCAAGTTCGTCTTCTCCTCCACGTGCGCCACCTATGGGCCGCCCGACCGCGTGCCGATGGACGAGGAGCTGCCGCAGCGCCCCATCAATCCCTACGGCGAGTCCAAGTTGATGTTCGAGAAGATCCTCGCGTGGTATCGCCAAATCCACGGCCTCGACTTCGTCGCCTTTCGTTACTTCAACGCGGCCGGGGCCTCCCGGTGCTTCGGCGAGCACCATCGCGTCGAAACCCACCTGATTCCCAACGTGCTTCAGGTCGCCCTCGGCAAGCGGACCCACTGCGAGATCTACGGCGTGGACTATCCCACGCCCGACGGCACCTGCATCCGCGACTACATCCACATCGCCGACCTCGGTGCCGCGCACCTGCTCGCCCTCGAGACGAAGGCCTCCGGCTTCTACAACCTCGGCAATGGGGAAGGCTTCTCCGTCCGGCAGGTCATCGACGTCTGCGCCCGCATCTCCGGCAAGCCCATCCCGGTGGTCGAGAAGCCCCGCCGCCCCGGCGACCCGGCCCGCTTGATCGCCGCCGCCCAGCGCGCCCGCCAGGACCTCGGTTGGCAACCTCGCTTCCCAAACCTCGAGGACATCGTCGCCACCGCATGGGATTGGCATCAGCGCCACCCAGACGGTTACCCGGACTGAGCCGGAACGAGTTCAGTTGGATCGATCGTGCTGGCTCGATCTGCTTGCGCAAATCCCTCGTCGTTCGCTCGTTACGGGCCTCGCACCGTCCCGCGCCTCGCTCACTCCTCGGCTTGCGCAAGCATCTGCTTCGCAATCACTTCCCTCCCAACGGAATCGTTCCGGCCGGACCCTAACGATGCCTTTGGGAAGCGCGCGAGGAGCGTGTGGGCCCGAAGCCCGTAACGCCCGAAGCTCCCACTTCATAGGTTGCACGTCGTGAAGGACTTCCATCGCGTCGTCGGGGTCATGTCGGGGACGAGCCTCGACGGCATTGATTGCGCCCTGTGCCAATGCGCGGCGGATGGGCTTCGGCTGGAGAGGACGTGGTCGCGTCCGATGCCCAAGGCCATGGCTCGGCGCCTCCACGCCATCGCAAGCGGCGCCGCCACGTCGTGGGAGTGCGGCCAAGCCCACCACGACCTGGGTCGGTTGTACGCGGACGTTGTCGAGGAGGGGCTCGGCAAGGACCGCGTGGACGCGATTGGGTTGCATGGGCAGACGGTATTCCATCGTCCGGATGCACGGCGACCGGCCACCTGGCAGATGGGCGAGGCGGCATGGTTGGCCCAGCGGGTGGGCGCGCCGGTCGTGTCCAACTTTCGCGCCGCCGACATGGCGGCGGGTGGGGAAGGGGCACCCCTTGCCACCCTGTTTCATCGCGAGGCCTTTTCGACGAAGGGCGCTTGGACCGCCGTGCAGAACCTCGGCGGCATCGGAAACGTCACGTGGATCGACCGCACCCGGGCATCGGAACGGATCCTGTCCTTCGACACCGGCCCGGCGAACGTGCTGCTGGACCTCGCATCCAGCCTCGCCAGCAACGGTCGTGAGGCCTTCGATCGCGACGGCCGACGCGCGGCGTCGGGAACCATTGATGAACGCCGGTTGGCCGGGTGGCTGCGGCATCCGTTCTTGCGTCGCAAGCCTCCCAAGAGCACCGGGCGGGAGATGTTTGGAGAACCGTTCCTGGCCCGTGTCCTCGCCGAATGGCCTGGGGCCCTCGCCAACGGGGGGCGCGACCTGCTGGCGACGTTGACCGCCTTCACGGCGCGCGGGATCGCATGGAGCTATCGTCGGCATTTGCCGCCACCTGCTCACGGAAGCCCGGCGCGGATCATCTTGTCGGGGGGCGGCGCCAACAACCCGGTCCTGGTCTCGGCCATCCGGGCGGCCGTGGGCGAGGTCCTGCCCGGGGTGCCCATCTTGCTGGCATCGGACCTTGGCTGGCCCCCGCATGCGGTGGAGCCCGCCGCCTTCGCATGGCTGGCCGACCGACACCTTCGCGGTTTGCCCGGCAACGTCCCGTCCACGACGGGCGCGCGCCGTGCCTGTGTGCTGGGGATGCTGACGCCACCCTGAGCCGGAACGCGATTCAGCCTAAAAACGG
>CAIYFP010000315.1 GCA_903925515.1 uncultured Verrucomicrobiota bacterium | reverse complement strand
CGGACAAGGACTTCGACCTGCTGGTCATGCCGGGGACGGGTCATGGCGCGGCGGAGACGCCGTACGGATCGCGCCGGCGCATGGATCACCTCGTGCGATACCTCCACGGTCGCGAGCCCCGGTGGGAATGACGCGGGCTCATGGCCTCGCGGCCCAACCCGGGAGCGCGCCCGTCCCCGGGCACCATGGGATGCCTTTTCATGGAGGTTGCGGCCGGGGACGGCCGCGCTCCCAGGCCCTCATGGCCACGCGGATGCCTTGCCGTGGGCGTCCGGCCCGGGGTTTTTGGGTGTTCCAACGTCGTCCCCGGTTTTCTACCATGGACACGTCATGCAACGAACGAGTGACCTTCGGGTCGTGACGATCCGCCCCTTGCTTTCGCCCCGGGAGCTGAAGGACGCCCTCCCGCAGCGGGAGAAGGCGGCCAACACCGTGGTCAGCGGCCGCGAGACGGTCCGGCGCATCCTGCGCCGCGAGGACCGGCGCCTGCTGGTCGTGGTGGGGCCGTGCTCCATCCATGACCCCAACGCCGCCATGGAATACGCACGCCGCCTTGCCCGGCTCGCTCCGGAGGTTGCGGACCAGTTCTTCCTCGTGATGCGCGTGTACTTCGAGAAGCCGCGGACCACGATCGGCTGGAAGGGCTTGATCAACGACCCGCACCTCAACGGCACCTACGACGTCGATACCGGCCTTCGCATCGCGCGCCGCCTCCTGCTCGCCGTGAACGACATCGGGCTCCCCGCCGCCACGGAGTTCCTGGACCCCATTGTCCCCCAGTACATCGCCGACCTTGTCAGTTGGGCGGCCATCGGCGCGCGCACCACGGAAAGCCAGACCCACCGCGAGATGGCCTCGGGCCTCTCCATGCCCGTCGGCTTCAAGAACGGCACGGACGGCTCCCTCCAGACCGCCATCGACGCCATGTTCTCCGCGAAGCACCCGCACCATTTCCTCGGCATGGACGAGCACGGCGCCATCTCAGTGGTCCAGACAACGGGCAACGAGGACGCGCACGTCGTGCTGCGCGGCGGCCGCAACCGCACCAACTACGACGCCGCCTCCATCGCCGAGGCGTCCGCGCAGCTCCGGAAGTCAGGCCTGCCGCCGGTGATGATGGTGGATTGCAGCCATGCCAACTCCCTCAAGCAACATGCCCGCCAGGAGGACGTGTGGTGGAGCGTCGTCGAGCAACGAATCGCCGGGGACGAGGCCATCCTCGGCGTCATGCTCGAGAGCCATCTCCACGAGGGAAGCCAACCCCTGAAGGATCCCAAGGCCCTCCAGTACGGCGTCAGCATCACCGACGCCTGCCTCAACTGGGAGACCACGGAGCGGATGCTGCTTCAAGGCGCCGAACGCCTTCGCAAGGCCGTCCCGGCCGTCGCCACAGCCTAGCGCCATCCATCACCCGGCCGCGCCGTGGACCTCGACGCAATCGACTGGCACAAGACCGGGTTGCTCGTGGCCGTCATCGCGGTCGGCTGCCTCATCCTGTGGGCGGCATGGCGCATCCTCCGCCTCCTGTTCCGCGTCATGGTCGTGCTTGGCCTGGTGGTTGTCCTCGTCGCGCTCGTCGCGTGGTGGATGAACCGGCATTGAGCCTTGGGTTCGTCGGCGTGTTGGCGGAGCACGGGGTCTGGGCCCGGGCCCATCCCGAGGGGTGGCACGCGTGCGTGGGATGGGCGCGTCGGTTTTCCCCGTGTTCCGGGCGCGGAAACCATGCAGCATCGGCCCATGATCAACGCACGGAGGACCTCGTGTGGCGGGCGTTTGCTTGCGGCCATCCTCATGGCATGGCTGGCCCCGGGAATCATGGCCCTCGGCGGCGAATGGCAGTCCCTCTTCGACGGCAAGTCCCTCTCGGGCTGGACGGTCACCGGCTTTGCGGGCCATGGCGACGTGGAGGTCGTGGACGGTGCCATCGTCCTCAACCAAGGCATCCTCACCGGCATCCACCGGGCCACGCCCCCCGCGACCACCGACTACGAGGTCGCGCTCGAGGCCCGGCGCGTCTCCGGCGGCGACTTCTTCTGCGGCCTCACGTTCCCCGTCCGGGACTCGCACGCCACGCTCGTCGTGGGCGGCTGGGGCGGCGCGGTCGTCGGCATCTCCTCCATCGACGGCCTCGACGCCTCCCAGAACGAGACGACGCAGTACAAGAAGTTCGAGAACGGCCGCTGGTACAAGGTCCGCGTGGCCGTCAGCGCGACGCATCTCTCCGCATGGATCGACGACGAGCGCGTCGCCCATGTCGCCACGGCCGGCAAGAAGATCGCCATGCGCCCCGGCGAGATCGAGATGAGCGCGCCCCTCGGCGTCGCCACATGGAGCACCACGGGCGAGCTGCGCGACCTCCGGTGGCGGCGCCTGGGCGACGACCCGCCCATGGCCATGGACGGCGCGGCCGTGTTCGCGTTGCCACCGCGATTCGCCGAGGCCGCCGACAAGATCGTCGCGCGTGCCACGAACTCGCACCGGGCATGGGATCGCCTCGCCGAGTTGTGCGACCGGTTCGGCCCGCGTTATTCCGGCACCACCAACCTCGAGAACGCCATCGATTGGATCCTTGCGGAGATGAAGCGCGACGGCCTCGACGCCGTGCGGGGCGAGCCCGTGGACGTGACGCACTGGGTCCGGGGCAACGAGTCCGTCGAGCTGGTCGAGCCGCACGCCGAGAAGCTCCCGATGCTGGGACTCGGCGGGTCGGTGGGGACGCCGCCGGAGGGCATCACGGCGCCGGGTTTGGTCGTGGGCAGCTTCGAGGAGCTGGAGCGGCGCTCGGCCGAGGCGCGGGGCAAGGTGGTGGTCTTCAACGCGCCCTTCACAAGCTACGGCGAGACCGTCCGGTTCCGGTGGGCGGGGGCCAACGCGGCGTCGCGCGCCGGGGCGGTGGCGTCCGTGGTACGTTCCGTGGGCAGCTTCTCCCTCCGCACGCCGCACACCGGCGGGATGCGTTACGAGCCCGGCGTGCGTCACATCCCCCATGCCGCCATCGCGTCGGAGGACGCCGAACGGCTCCATCGATGGCAGCAACGGGGTGTCACCCCGGTCCTGCGCGTCAGGATGCAGGCCACCAACCTTCCCCCGGCCCGGTCCCGAAACGTCCTCGGGGAAATCCGCGGCTCAACCCGTCCCGGGGAAATCGTCGTGGTGGGCGGCCATGTGGACTCCTGGGACGTGGGGCGCGGCGCGCTCGACGACGGCGGCGGCTGCATCGCCGCATGGGAGGCGCTGCGCATCCTTCGCGAGCTGGGGCTGCGCCCGCGCCGGACGATTCGTTGCGTCCTCTGGACCGACGAGGAGAACGGGATCGTGGGCGGGAAGGCGTATCGCGACGCGCACCGGCACGAGGCGAGCAAGCACGTGCTGGCGATCGAAAGCGACAACGGGGCCTTCAACCCGACGGGCTACGGCTTCACCGGAAGCGACGCCGCGCGGGCGGTGCTCGACGCCATCGGGGCGCTCGCCGGGCCGCGCCTTGGCATGGGCAAGGTGGCCAAGGGCGGGGCCGACGCCGACACGGGTCCGTTGCTGGAGGAAGGCGTGCCCGTGGCGTCGTTGCGCGTGGCGGGTGAGAAGTACTTCTGGTTCCACCACACCGAGGCCGACACGCCGGACAAGGTGGACCCGGACGCCCTGAACCGGTGCGCGGCGGCCTTGGCCATCCTCGTGTACACGGTGGCGGACCTCGACGAGACCCTGCCGCGTTAGGCGGGAGTTCACCCTTGGGACCTCGACCCGCCCATGCGGGGCGCTCCTTCGTTCCCGTGCGGCCGGGCAAGGATGCGACCTTGGGTCCCTTGTTGGAGGCCGGTCGCTCTCCACCGGCGGCTTCCATGGGATGCGCCCCGTGAGGGCGCGCGGCCTTCATGGCCTGGGAGCGCGTCCGTCCCCGGCCGCCGGGGCGCTGCCCCACGTTCGATCCATGCCCCGTCTGTGGGCCGGTTGCCCTCAACCGGCGTCGCCGATGGGAACACGCGGGCCACCGTCCTCCCCGCATCCATGTCCTCCTTGGTTGAACCCACCAAGATGACCCGGCAGGAAGCCCAAGGACCCCCATGTTTTCTGAACCACGGATTTCACGGATGGGCACGGATGCCTCCAGCCCATGGGATTCGTTGGGGCGTCTGGGATGTGCCGGTTGAGGGCAACCGGCCTACAGCAGGAGGCCCATTCCCATGCTGTAGGCCGCGTGCCCTCACGCGGCGACGTTCAACGGCAGCGCGCCCAGCACGCGCAGCAGATCCGTGTCCTCCGTGCCATCCGTGGTTAAAAAACTCTCCAGGCCATTGGATGACCCTTGGGGTCATCGAGGTGGGTTGGAACCACGGATCACACGGAGGGCACGGATCGAATCGAGGCCGGAGTTCCCTCGGCCCCTCCAACCTCTGCGTCTCTGCGTCTCGGCGCGACATTCTCCTTCAGGCGATCCCCACGTCGGCGGATGCCCGTCGAGGGTTTCCAGGGACGTGATCTACTTCCTGGATCCCGGCAGCCCGCCGAGACGCTGAGACGCAGAGGTTGGGAAATGGGAGTTCCCCAACGTTTTCGGTGGGTTCCAGCGAGGGTTGGCCCGGGAGCGCCCAAGGCGGGGCGTCTGGGATGCGCCGGTTGAGGGCAACCGGCCTACAGCAGGAGGCCCTTCCCATGCTGTAGGCCGCGTGCCCTCACGCGGCGACGTTCAACGGCAGCGCGCCCAGCACGCGCAGCAGATCCGTGTCCTCCGTGCCATCCGTGGTTAAAAAACTCTCCATGCCGTTGGATGACCCTTGGGGTCATCGAGGTGGGTTGGAACCACGGATCACACGGAGGGCACGGATCGAATCGCGGCCAGTTGCCCTCAACCGGCGTCGCCGATGGGAACACGCGGGCCACCGTCCTCCCCGCATCCATGTCCTCCCTGGTTGAACCCACCAGGATGGCCCGGCAGGAAGCCCAAGGCCCCCCCCATGTTTTCTGAACCACGGATTTCACGGATGGGCACGGATG
>CAIYFP010000314.1 GCA_903925515.1 uncultured Verrucomicrobiota bacterium | reverse complement strand
CCCCATGTCACATGTCTGGATGTGACACCGTTGCCCCGAGAAGACGCCCGACCTTTGTCCGGGGACGCCCGACCTTTGCCCGAGGACGCCCGACCTTTGTCCGGGGACTCCCGACCTTTGTCCGGGGAGCCCGCCTTTGATTCGAGCACGCCGGAGACTAACTCGGACGTCCCGGAGATCGTTTCCCATGCTCCCGAGGGTTCCCCGCGGAAGCCCGAGAGGAACCCAGGGTCCGGCAGCTCAATCCCAAACGGACGGATTCGACTCCAGCCCCTGCCTCCACACCTAAACATTCAATGTTTGGATGTGACTCCATTGCCCCTCACTTCGCTGTCATTGCAGGGGGCACGAGGAGGGGAGCCCTGCCGCCTCATTGCAGAACACCGCGCTGCACTGAGCATCGATCGTGTGCCGAGTGCGCTCGATGTTCACAGACCTCCCATTCACCAATCTTCCCTTCAGTTCATTGGGCAGAATCTCCGCAAACTTGAACTCCGATTCAGCCTCTGGGTCGATTTGGACTGTAATCTCCGAGTCGGACAGGGCCCGCAGCTTATCGACGCAATCGCGGGCTTGGTTGACGTCCACCCGCAACTGAATCGTCAGGCTGTCGGCCTCTGCCACGATTTCGCAGCGATGACGAAGGATGTCGGCCAAGGTGTCGTTGACCTGCTGGCCAGCAAAGGTCCACCACTCGGTTCGACCCGTTTCTTTGCCTGGGAGGAGATGCGTGTGGTCCAAGCGGACCCACACGAATTCGTCCCGGATTACCGTGAGGGCTTCGGTCGCGCGCTTGGAGAGATGGTTGGGTGTCGTTTCGTCGGCAGCGACTCGTTGGAGGCTCTGGGCCAGTTGGAAGGAGAGTCCTGGAGCTCCTCCCATCCAGCGGGTCTTGCCGCCGGAGCCATCGGGCTCGACGTGCGCCTTCCGTGCCTTCCAGTCCACGTGGAGGACGCGCCACGTTCGGCCTGCCAAGCCGATGAATCGCGGTCCTTCGACCTGCGTGAGGAAGTTGCCTTGGTCCACGGTTCCGACTTCCTGGTTTCCGTGGAAGACGGTGAAGACCGGCGGGGTCGTGAAGACCGAAAGCAGTTCGGAGAAGTAGCGGTAGCCGTAGTCGGCCTCGGCTGTTGGTCCTAGTCCAAGAACTCCTTGGTCATTCACGAGAATTCCCGTCCGCACCAAATGCTCCAACAGGCCTTGGATCTCTTCGCGCGGCAGGTCCCGGACGAAGGGGATGCGCCCCAGCCACTGCCTTAAGCCGTGGATCCCCAGTCCGTTCTCCTGGAGGATGAGGGCGAGAAGTTGCTGCGTGAGAATGTGGTATGGAGCCGCCGGAGCCGAAATCGGTTCCACGAAGCCGGCTTCCCACAGGGTGACGAGCGCGATGGTTCGATGCAGTGCGGGCTGGGACGTTGCAAGGAACAGGCAATTGCGACGGGTTCCCGGTCGTCGTCCGGTGCGTCCGATGCGTTGGAGGAACGAGGCGACCGTGTTCGGGCAGTCGATCTGGATGATCCGGTCGAGGTTCCCGACGTCGATGCCTAGTTCGAGGGTGCTCGTGGCGACGATGACGCAGTTGCTGGCCTGGCTGAACGCAGCCTCGGCTTGGCGTCGTTGATCGACGCTGAGGGAACTGTGGGAAAGATAGGTTTCGACCCCATGACTGCGAAGCGCAGCAGCAACCTGCTCCACGCGGGAACGGGAATCACAGAAGACGAGCCGCTTCTCCCCTCGATGAAGGGATGAGATGACGATGGCCGCATTTTCCAGGCTGCCGACGTAATCGATCTGGACCTCCGGCGCAGCGATGCCGCTGGAGGGCGCCACGACGGTCGTCTTGTTGCCGCTGCAATGGCCCGCGAACCATTCCAGCAATTGGTCTGGATTGCCGACCGTCGCAGAAAGCCCGATCCGCTGGGGTTCGGCTGGAGCCAGACGGCTGATTCGCTCCAAGACAAACAGGAGATGCCAGCCCCGGTCGTCACCGGCGAAAGCATGGATCTCATCGACCACCACGGCCCGCAGCGAGGCAAAGAACTGTCGGTGCTCCACCTTCCGGGAGACCAGCATCGCTTCCAGGGATTCCGGGGTGGTGAGCAGGCAATCCGGGGTCGCTCGGAGAATCTGCTGTCGCCGCGATTGGGTGATGTCGCCGTGCCAGACCGCACAGCTGCGCCCGACCAAGCCCAAGTAGTATTCCAGCCGCTCGTGGAGGTTGTTCAGCAGCGCCTTGAGCGGGCAAATGTAGAGGATTGAAAGGCCGTCCCATTCTTCAGTGAGCATCCGGGACAAGAGCGGGAAGATGGCTGATTCAGTCTTGCCGCCTGCGGTGGGTGCGATCAGCAAGGCGTGATTGCGCGCCAGAACCGGCCCGATGCTGAGCTCCTGCAAGGGACGAAGCTCCTTCCACCCCAGCGAATTGACGATGTGGTGCTGAAGCGCTGGGTGGAGCTTTTCGAAGTCACTCACAAGTTCAGCGAAGGGGAGTTGCCCACGAATTGCACGAATCGCACGAATCTACGCCCATCGCCGAAGAAGGCGAAGCAAGCCATCCCGCCCGGTTCCATTCGTGCCGATTCGTGAGATTCGTGGGCCACCACAGCCTTCACAGGTTGAGCTTGATGTGATCGACGCTCGCCACTCCGGCGGCGGATTGCTCGACCAACGTCAGCTCCGTGGGGGT
>CAIYFP010000313.1 GCA_903925515.1 uncultured Verrucomicrobiota bacterium | reverse complement strand
GTGGTGGCGCCTGCAGTCGCACCGGTGGTGGCGCCGGTGGTGGCGCCGGTGCCCACGGGCGGCGGACGGTAAGGGGGGTTGGGACGAGGCCCGCGCCGTGTCCATGGGGGGCGCGGCGCGGGCGTGGGCGAGGGACGTGCGGACGGATGCGACGATGAAGACGGTGTTGCTGCTCCTGTTGCTGGCGGTGGGCTCGTTGGTGGCGCTGAGCCTGACCGTGCTCACGAGCGCGTCGCTGCTGGACGCGGCGCCGGGCGTGGCCATGACGAGCCAGGTGGTGGCGTGCGGGATTGGCGCGATGGCCTTGCTGGGTGCGGCGAGCATGGACCATGGGAGGTGGCTGCGGCTGGCATGGCCGTTGTTTGGCGTGACGCTTGCGATGCTCGTGCTGGTGCTGCTGTTCGGGCCCAAGATCAACGGGGCGCGGCGCTGGCTTCTTGGGGTGCAGCCCGCCGAGCTGGCGAAGCTCGCGCTGGTCGTGGTCCTGTCGATGCACGGCGCACGGCGGGCCTCGGAGATGCGCGACGCATGGGCGGCGGCATGGGGCGGCCTTGTGCTTGCGGGTCCGTTGATTGCCTTGGTCCTGGTCGAGCCCGACCGCGGGACGGCGGCGTTGCTCCTTGCGTTGACGGCCATGCTGCTGCTCGTGGCGGGCGCGCGCTGGTGGATGATTGCGGGCCCGGCGTTGGCGGGGGTTGGCTTGATTGCGGTGATGATCGCCCTCAGCCCGATGGCCCAGGGCCGGATCGGGGCCTGGTTGCATCCCGAGCAGAACCCGAAGGAGTACCACCAGGTGCGGCGCGGGCTCCTGGCGTTCGGCTCGGGCGGCGTTGAGGGGACGGGCCTTGGCAAGGGCACGATGAAGTTGTCGGTGCCCGAGTTCCGGACGGACTTCATCCTCCCGGCGGTGGGCGAGGAGCTGGGGTTGCTGTTCACGCTGGGGGTGGTGGGGGCCTACCTCGTGATTTTGTGGGCGGGGGCGACGATCGCGGCCCGTGCACCGGACCGGTTCGGCCAGTTGCTGGCCTGCGGGATTACCTTCCTCGTTGCCATGCAGGCATCGATCAACATTGGCGTCGTGACGGGCGTGCTCCCCAACAAGGGCATCCCGCTTCCGTTCGTGAGCCGGGGCGGATCGAACCTCGTCGTGCTGATGGCCATGGTCGGCATCCTTGCGTCGGTGGCGCGGGCGGCCGATGGCGGCGAGGAGGATGACGAGCGTCCGGGGGGCGGGCGGCGCAGCCGGCAACGGCCGGGGAACCCGTTCAAGCCCGACGACGAATGGGTGGGTGCGGCATGAGCATGAGCATGAGCATGAGCATGAGCGCGCCGGTCCATGTGGCGGTGGCGTGCGGCGGGACGGGGGGGCATTTGTTTCCCGGCCTTGCGATTGGGCGCGAGCTGCGAGCGCTCGGGGCAAGGGTCACGTTGCTGGTGTCCGAGAAGGAGGTCGATCGCGAGGCCGTGGCCGGGGTTGCGGACCTTGCGGTTCGGGTGCTTCCCGGGGTGGGCTTGCAGGGTGGGAACCATGCGGGGTTTGCGATTGCGGGGGCGCGGGCGTTGCTGGCCGCGCGCCGGGTGTTCCGCGGGGATCGTCCGGACGTGGTGCTCGGGATGGGCGGGTTCACGTCGGCCGCGCCTGTGATCGTGGGGCGATGGATGGGGGCGGCGACGGCGGTGCACGAGGCCAACACGGTGCCGGGGCGGGCGAACCGGTGGCTGTCGCGATGGGTGGACCTTGCCATGGTGGGGTTCGAGGAGGCGGCGGGCCGATGGTCCTCGGGGCGTGCGGAGGTGACCGGCACGCCGGTGCGGGAGGTCTTCCGGGCGTTGGACGCGGGGCGATGCCGGGAGGAGCTGGGGCTGGAACCGGGGAGGCCGGTGCTGGCGGTGATGGGAGGCAGCCAAGGCGCGAGCGGGCTGAATCGGGCGATCGCGGCGGCGTTGCCGGCCCTGCTGGCGCGATGGCCGCGCCTCCAGTTCGTCCACCTGTGCGGCCACCGTGACGTGGGGGAGATGCAGGCGGCCCACGAGGCAGCCGGTGCGAGGTCCGTCGTGGAGGCATTCTCGGCCCGGGTGGAGGTCATCCTCGGGGCGGCGACGGTGGCGGTTGCGCGTTCGGGGGCATCCACGTTGGCGGAGTTGGCGGCCATGGGCGTGGCGTCGGTGCTGGTTCCGTTTCCGGCGGCGGTGGACGACCATCAGCGGGTCAACGCGGAGGTGTTCGGGCGGGCGGGGGCGTCGCGGGTGATGGCGCAGGCCGACGCGACGCCGGGGCGTCTGCTGGAGGTGCTGGGCGGGATGCTGGACGACGAGGCGGTGCGGCGTGCGCACGGGGCGGCGGCGCGGGCGCTGCACCGGCCCGGGGCGGCGCGCCGGATCGCGGAGCGGTTGCAAGGGTTGGCGGGGGTGCGCGGGGGAGCCTGCCGGCGGGTGGATGTACCGGGCGTGGCCGGGGCGGCGGGGGGCATCCCATGAAGCGGGTGATGAGGCTATCGGGGGAGGCGGTCGAGGGAAGGCTGGCGGCCATGCTGGGATGGCTGGAGCGGCTGGCGGACCTGCACCGGGACATGGCGCGGGTGCTGTCCCCGGGCTCGGTGCTGCGGAGGGACGAGCCGATGTCGAGGCGGACGACGCTGCGCGTGGGCGGGCCCGCGGACCTGTACGTGGAGCCGGCAACGGAGAAGGACCTTGGCGAGGCGCTGGGGTTGGCGCGTGCGCAGGGGGTGCCCGTGTTGGTGCTGGGGCGGGGCTCGAACTTGCTGGTCCGCGACGGCGGGCTGCGGGCCATGGTGGTCTCGCTGGCGCAGCCCGCGTTCTCGCGGATCGAGGCGGCGGAGGGGCGGCTGCGATGCGGCGCCGGGGCGACGTTGAGGCAGGTGGCGATGGCGGCCCGCGACGCGGGTTTGGGCGGGATGGAGTTCCTTGAGGGGATTCCCGGGAGCGTGGGCGGGGCGTTGCGGATGAATGCCGGGGCGATGGGCGGGTGGATGTTCGACGTGGTGGAGACCCTGCGGTGGATGGACGAGCAGGGGCAGGTGCACGAGGTGGCCGGGGGCGAGGCCGGGGCCCAGTACCGGGGTTGCCCGCTGCTGCGCGGCCGGGTGGCGCTGGGGGCGGTGCTGCGCGGGGTGGCGTCGGGACGGGCGGAGATCGAGGCAAGGCTCGCGGAAAGCAACCGCAAGCGCTGGACCACCCAGCCAAGGCAACCGAGCGCGGGCTGCACGTTCAAGAACCCGAGGCCCGACCTTCCGGCCGGACGCCTGATCGACGAGCTGGGGCTGAAGGGGATGCGGGTCGGGGACGCGATGGTGTCGGACGTGCACGGGAACTTCCTCGTGAACCTTGGCGGCGCGAAGGCGGCGGACGTGCTGGAGCTGGTGCGTCGCGTGAGCGAGCGGGCGTGGGCGGAGCGCGGGGTGGAGCTTGAACCGGAGGTTGAAATCGTGGGGGAGGAGGAGGCGTCCGAGTGAGGGGTCGAGGCAAGGTTGCGGTGTTGCGCGGGGGGCCGTCGGCGGAGCGCGAGGTCTCGCTCCGTTCGGGTGCGGCGGTGGCGCGGGCGTTGGCGGGGCTGGGGCACGACGTGGTGGAGGTGGACCCGGAGCCCGGGCGGCTGCGCCTGCCGGAGGGGACGGCCGTGGCGTTCCTTGCGTTGCACGGGACCTACGGGGAGGACGGTCGGGTCCAGGAGGAGCTGGAGGCGTTGGGCGTGCCTTATACCGGTTGCGGGGTTGAGGCGTCCCGGGTGGCCTTCGACAAGGAGCTGACGCGCCGTGCGTGCAGGGCGGCGGGCATTCCCGTGGCGCGCGGGCATGTGTTTCACGAGGGGGATGCCGTGGGCTGGCCGGAGGGGTGGGCCCCGCCGGTGGTCCTGAAGCCGACGCGGCAGGGAAGCAGCGTGGGGTTGCAGTTCGTGGACGAGCCGAGCGGCCTTCGCGGTGCCCTTTCCGAGGCATGGCGCCATGGGGCGGAGGTGCTGATGGAGGAGCGCGTGGGCGGGCGCGAGACGACGGTCGGGATCCTTGATGGGCGCGCGTTGCCGGTGGTGGAGGTCCGGCCCAGGGCGGGCGCCTACGACTACCGGAACAAGTACACGCCCGGGGCGACCGAGTACTTCTGCCCGGCGGAGTTCGCGGCCGACGTGACGGCGGCGATCCAGGGCGCGGCGCTGGGGGCGTTCCGGGCGGTGGGCGGACGGGATTACGCGCGCGTGGACGTGATGGTCCGCGGGGACGGGCAGCCGGTGGTGCTCGAGGTGAACACGCTGCCCGGGATGACGGAGACCAGCCTGTTGCCCAAGGCGGCGGCGGCGGCGGGGATGGACTTCGGGGCGCTGTGTGCGCGGCTTCTTGCCATGGCGTTGGAAGGGGGGCGGCCATGAGGCGGAAGAGGCGAGGTTGGCCATGGGGGCGGAGCAACCGCCGGCTCGGCCGCGAGGTTGAGCTGGACGTGGTGCTGAGGAGCGGGGGCGGGGCCGAAGCGTGGCTCGGGGGCATGGCCCGGGCCATGGCGAGGCTGGCGGCGGCGGGGTTGTTGGTCGTCGCCGGGGTTGCCGGGTATTCGTTTGTCCGGGATCACTGGCTGCACCGGACGGAGTCGCTGGCGCTGCGGGAGCTGACGGTGGCCACGGACGGGGCGTTGTCCCGGGAGGCGATCCTTGGCCAGGCGCGGGTGCGCGAGGGGATGAACACGTTTGCGATGGACCTCCCGGCGGTGAGGGCGCGCCTGCTCCGGCATCCGCGGGTCGCGGCGGCGGAGGTGCAACGCCAATGGCCCTCGACGTTGCGCATCCGGGTGCAGGAACGCTTTCCGGTCGCGCGGGCGCGGGTCCTGGACCAGCAGGGCATCGACTTCGCGTACCTGCTGGACGAGGCCGGGCACGTGATGCTGCCGTTCGAGAAGGGGCAGGCCTCGCCGGAGGTGATCGAGACGGAGGCGGGCCTGCCGGTGTTGATGGGGGCGCAGGGGGCGTTCGTGGTGGGGCAGGCCACCCTGCATCCGGGAGTGCGGGCCGCGCTGCGCTTCCTTGCGGACTACGAGGACTCGGCGTTGCCGGCGTTGACGGACGTGGTGAGCGTGGACGTGAGCCGAGCCGGGGAGATGGAGGTGCGGACATGGCTTGGGACGCGCGTGACGTTTGGCATGCCCGAGGGGGCGTTGGGCTTTCGCCGGGCCCTGGGTTGCTGGGAGGCGGTGCACCTGGACTCGGCGAGCCGTGGTCGCCTGATCGGGACCCTCGACCTGTCGGTGACGAACCATGTGCCGTTGAAGTGGATGGATGCGACGGCCGAGCCCACCCGCGTGGAGCCCCGGCCGGCCAAGACGGGAAGGAGGAACCCGCGACGCCATGGCTGAACGGGGAACGATCGTGGTGGGGTTGGAGGTGGGGACCAGCAAGGTGTGCGTGGCCGTGGCGGAGCTGTTGCCCGGCGGCATCGGCTTGCTGGGCCTTGGGCAGGCGCGTTCACGCGGCGTTCGAAAGGGGGAGATCACGGACGCCCTGAAGGTGTCCGAGGACATCCGCGACGCGGTGGCGGAGGCGGAGCAGATGGCGGACGTGGAGATTCGGTCCGCCTTCCTGGGGGTGACCGGCGCGCACATGCGCGGCGAGACGCAGCAGGGGCTTCACCCCATCGTCTCGGCAGGCCGCGAGATCACGCCGGAAGACGTGCAGGACGCGGTCCAGAACGCCCGAGCCAAGGGCGTGCCCAGCGACCATGTCGTGGTGCACACGATCCGGCAGGACTTCTCCGTGGACGACCACGAGGGCGTGGCGAACCCGGAGGGCATGGTGGGCTCGCGGTTGATGGCCCACGTGCATGTCGTGCATGGCCAAGGCAACCGGATCGAGACCGGGGTGCGGGCGGTGAAGTCCCTGCAGTTGGTGGTGGAGAACGTCGCGTTCAACGGGCTTGCGAGCGCGCTGGCCGTGCTCTCGCCCCAGCAGAAGGAAATGGGCGTGCTCGTCGTGGACCTTGGCGCGGGCGTCACGGAGTACGCCCTGTACGGGGACGCCGTGCTGCGCGGCTGCGGCGCGTTCGCCGTGGGGGGCGACCATGTGACCAACGACATCGCCATCGGGCTCAAGATCCCGCTGGGCCGCGCGGAGCAACTCAAGGTGTCGCACGGCGCCGCCACCCGCGCGCGGGCCGACGAGGCGGACGAGCTGGTGTCGTTGGCGGCCGAGCCCGGGCTTCCGGAGCGGACGATCCCGCTTGCCCAGCTCCGGCTGATCCAGTCGGCACGGGTCGAGGAAACCCTCGAGCTGGTGGCGCGAGCCGTCGGTCCCTCCCTGGACCTGTGCCGGGCCGGGGTCGTCCTCTGTGGCGGCGGAGCCCGGACGCGGGGGATCGTCGAGGTGGCACGCCGCATCTTCCAGTTGCCCGTAACGGTCGGCCATGTGCAGGGCGTCTCCGGCCCGGTGGACATCCTTGGGCATCCGGAGTTTGCGACCGCCATCGGTCTGGCAAGGTTCGGGGCCATGCGCCCCGCGGACCCAAGGAAACGAGGCATCCTCTCGTTGCTGGGAGGATGGCTCCGATGACGTGCATCACGAAAGGAACCCTCAAGCCATGAACGGCACGGCGACCCACGAACCGTCCGGGACGCCCGGGCCCGGGCAGGTTCCGTTGCAGGACTTCCGGGTGCTGGCGGTGGGACGCGCCGGGATCCATGCGGCGGAGCTGTTGTGCGGAAAGGAAGCCTTGCACGGCATGGACGTGGTCGCCTGTCACTCGGACGTGTCCGCCCTCGCGGGGTCCGCGGCGCCGTTCAAGGTGCGCCTCGGGTCGGCGTCGTCGCGCGGGCTGGGCTCGGGCGGCGACCCCACCCTCGGCCAGGCGTCCGCGGAGGCCTCCGTGGAGGCCGTGCGCGGCATGGTCGCCGGCGCGCGCGTCGTGTTCGTGCTGTGCGGGCTCGGCGCCGGCACGGGCACCGGCGCCGGGCCCGTCGTCGCACGGTGCGCCCGCGAGGCCGGTGCGCTCGTCCTTGGCGTGGCCACGCTGCCCTTCGAGTGCGAGGGAAGGCTGCGTGGCGGCCATGCACGCCGAGGGCTCGAGTTGCTCAAGTCGGCGGCCGACGTCGTGCTGATGGTGCCGAACCAGCGGGTTCTTGAGGTGGTGGACGAGCGCGCGACGGCCCCCGAGGTCTTCGCGGCCGCCAACGGCCTCATGGTGGACGGCGTGCGCGGCCTGTGGCGAATGCTGATGCGGCCCGGCCTCATCCGGCTCGACTTCGCGACCCTGGAACGGCTCCTCCGCGGGCGTCACACCGAGAGCGTGCTCGCGTGGGCGGAGGGCTCCGGCGACCCACGCGCCCATGTCGCCGTGGAGGCGTTGCTGAAGCATCCGTTCCTCGGCCATGGACGCCTCCTCGCGGAGGCCGACGCCGTCGTCTTGTCCGCCGTGGCGGGCACCGACGTCCCGTTCTGCGACATCGAGCGCGCGTTCACCGTCGTCCAGCAGCATTGCGGCCAGGCCCAGGTGGTCCTTGGCACCAGCGTCGAGCCGGGGATGGGCGGCCGCATGGAGCTCACGCTCGTCGCGTCCGTCGGCGGCACCGCGCCCTTGCCCGAGGCAGCCCCGGGGTCCACGCCGGCCGCCAGCCGGGACGACGCCAAGGCGTCGTCGTCCCCGGTGGACATGGGCCTCGGCGCGGAATTGCCGGACGTGACCCCGGTGCCGGGCCGGGCGAGCGGGGCGTTGGTTCCACCGGCTCCCCAGCTGACCGTGGAGCAGAGGCAACGGGTCATCGAGAGGTCCGGCCGAGGCCCCGGCCGCAGACGTCGGGCGGTCCAATCGGTGTTCGAGTTCGACTTCGTGAGCCGCGGGCGGTTTGAGAAGACGGAGGCGACGATCCTCGACGGGCAGGACTACGACGTGCCCACGTTCATCCGGAAGCGGATCAGCCTGAACTAGTGTCCCGCGCACGGGCACCCAAGGCGACACGATGGCGGGGCGCGGCGATGCAAGGAGAAGCTTGGCCGGGGTCGCCCTCGTCTTTCTTGGGCTGGGGTTGACGTCGTTCGGGGGGCCGGTGGCCCACGTGGGGCATTTTCGGTCGGAGCTCGTGGGGAAGCGCCGGTGGCTGGACGAGGCGGGCTATGCGGGATGGGTGGCCCTATGCCAATTCCTGCCCGGGCCCTCGAGCACCCAACTGGCGTTCTGCCTCGGCTGGAGCCGGGCCGGCTGGCTCGGGGGCTGGATGGCGTTCCTTGCGTTCATGGCGCCGTCGGGCCTGCTGATGGCCGCGTTGGCATGGGCGTTGCCACGATGGGACGGGGGCATGGCCGACGGCGCGCTGCGTGGACTCCAGGTCGCCGCATGGGCCGTCGTGGGTCATGCCGTGCAAGGCATGGCCCGCGCGATGGGCCGGGCATGGACCGAGTGGGCGATCGCGGGGTTGGCGGGCCTCGCCGCATGGATGGCCCCGGGCGGGCACGCGGCCCAGCCATGGATCGTGCTGGCCGGCGCCTTGGCCGGCGCCCTCGGGTCGCGACGCGAGGCATGGCCCTGCTGGGCGTGCGAGGCGGTTCAAATGGGCCGATGGCAGGCGGCCGCGTGCCTTGGCATGGCGGCCTGCCTGCTGGCCGCGAGCCTTGCATGGCGGGGCTGGCCGGGGGCGTTTTACCGGGCGGGCGCCATGGTCTTCGGCGGTGGCCACGTGGTGTTGCCGCTCCTTGAGGAGGCGGTGGTGACGCCGGGCTTGTGCACCCGGGATGAGTTCCTCGCCGGCTATGGTGCCGCGCAGGCCATGCCGGGCCCGATGTTCACCCTCGCGGCCTACCTTGGGATGCGGGTCGGTGGATGGCCCGGCGCCCTTGCTGGCCTTGCGGCCATCTTTCTTCCCGGCCTGTTGCTCCTCTCGGCGGTTGCGCCGTCATGGGCGTCGCTCGCGCGCCGGCGGTGGGCGGCCAGGGCCGTGTCCGGGGCGAGCGCGGCCGTCGTGGGCTTGCTGGGCGCGGCGTGGGCCGGGGTGGTCTGGCCCGGCGCCATCCATGGATGGGGCGACCTGCTGCCGGGCGTGGCGGCATGGATGGCGCTCGCATCCGGACGGGTTTCCCCTGCATGGATTGTCGTGGCGTGCGCCGGCTGGGGATGGATGACGGGAATGCGCTGAGGGCCGGGGCGGTCCCGGGCCCGCGCTCCATGGCCCCGGAATCCCTGGCGTCTCCGCATCCCTGCGTGGGGCATTCCCCGCCTGATGAACTTCGGGAACCACGCCTGCGCCTCCACGATCCGGACCCAAGCAAGGCCGGGTGAATGCGCCGGGTGAACCCTTCCCGGGCGGCCAACCCGCGGCTTCATGGGCGGCGACCCTGGAGCTTCCGGCCACCGCTCCGTCATGGCTGCCCGCCGGCGAGCAGCGAAAGCCCGACGCGCCGGCCGTTGACCGGGCTCCAGCCGGAGGCGTTCGCCCGCCTCAGCCCCGGGACGCGTGCGGCGAGGGCGTCGGCACGGGACGGGTCCGACACCACCACCAGGCGTGGCCCGGGCGAGCGCAGGAAGGCCTCGGCCTCCGCTTCGTCGGCGAGGTGCCGGACCCATGGGCCGTCGTCCGGGCGGAGGTACCAGTACACGCTGGGCTCGCCGAACCCGACCGTGGCGACGGCGCAGCCGGGCCGGATGAGGGGGGTCGCGACGCGTTGCAATTCGCGGGCGACGAGACGCGAGGAGACCCACGGCAGGATGATCCCGGCCAGCAACGCGAGGACCAGCGCGGCGCCGCCCGCGATCCGGGCGAGGCGGCGCGCCGGGATTCCCTCGCGGTCCAGTTGCACGGCGAGCCAGACGGCCAGCAAGGGAAACGCCGGGAGCGTGTAATGCGGCAGCTTGGTGCGGACGAGGGTGAACACGACGAACACGAGCGCCGCCCCGCCGAGCAGGTAGCGGGCATGGATGGGGATGCTCGTGTCCCGCCACGGGCGCTGGAGGCACAGGCTCCGAATAAGCAGGGGCGACCACGGAAGGAAGCCGAGGGGGAACGTCAGGACGTAAAACGGCAGCGAGCCGAGGTAGCCGAGCCATCCCTTCAGGCCATGGCCTTCCATCACGCCGACGGACCTTGCGACCACGTGCTTGCCCATGCCGACGTTCCAGTACTCGCCCCGGGTTTGGGCGAGCGCCGGGATGCCCCATGCGCCCACGATGCCGAGGACCGCGACGAGGGCGACGGCGATTTCCCATGCCCGTGCACGTTCCGGGCGGGCGGGGGCGGCACGCATCTGCCGGCGCGCCCATGCAAGGGGCACCACGGGCAGCCATGCGACGGGTCCCTTCGCAAGGAATCCCATGCCCAAGGCCACCACCAACCCCCAGAACCAGCCGTCCGCGGCCAACCTCCCGCGTCCCGGCCGCAGGAGCTCCCATCCGCACCAGCTCGCGATGACGAAGAACAGGATCATGGCCATGTCGGCCACGGCGAGGTGGGCATGGACGTAGAACTGGGGGCAGGTCAGGAGGATGGCGGCGGCGAGCAGGCCGGCGCGGGCATGGGCCATGCGCGTTGCCCAAAGGCCCGTGACGAGCGCGGTCAGCGCGGCGCAGGCGACCGACGGCAGCCGTGTTGCCAGCTCGGTGGGTCCCAGCACGCGCAGGCACGCGGCCTGCATCCAGTAGATGAGCGGCGGCTTGTCGAACCGATGGTTCCCGTTGAGGCGCGGCACGATCCAGTCGCCGCTCGCAAGCATCTCGCGCGAGGCCTCCGCGAAGCGGGGCTCGTCCCGGTCCATGAGCGGGAGCGTTGCGGTGCCGAGCCCGAGGTAGAGGACGACGGCGAGGGCCGCGGCGGCCCCCGTGATCAAGGAGCGGGGCGAAAACCCGCGCGGTGCATCGGCGGGCAATGGGGTCGAGGCGTCGGCCACGCCCCCCGGCATGGCATGGGGCGGGCATCCCGCGCAAGGGAAGGTTCCCGTGGCGTGCGGCCGGCCGTGCCTTGTTCCCGGGGGCGGGCGCCCGCCAATTGCTCCTTGCGGCGGCCCTGCGCCCGGTTCACAACGCGGTCATGGAGTCCCACGAAGTGCTGCGCGAGGCCCTCAAGGTCACCTCGGCCAAGCAGGTCGCCTCGGACATGAACCTGTCCTTGTCGTTGGTGTACAAATGGGCCGAGCCGCCCGTGCCGGACGCGCCCGCGCACAACCCGCTGGACCGCATCGACCAGGTCATCCAGTCCACGGGCGACGCGCGCATCCTCCAGTGGCTCTGCGAACGTTCCGGCGGGTTCTTCATCCAGAACCCCAAGGCGCGGCATCCGCGCCCCGACCACTTGATTCCCGCCACCAACGAGATCGTGCAGGAGTTCGCGGACCTGCTGGCCGTCGTCGCGGCGGCCGCGTCGGACAACACGATCAACCCGGCGGAGGCCTCCAGGATCCGCGTGCGGTGGGAGCAGTTGAAGGGGGTGACCGAGACGTTCGTTCGGTCGTGCGAGTCCGGGAACTTCGCGGGGTTGCGACCGCCCGCCGGGGACCATGCCTGACTCCCGGCCCAACCTTGGGTTGCCGGACCCATGGGACGGACCGGGCGGGCCCATGGAGGGCGTGCACGAGGACGAGGAGGCCTCCGCTCGCGCGCTGCAAAGGTCCATCATGGCCTTGCTGGCGTTGGGCCTGCTGGCGGTCGGCGCGATCGCATGGTGGTCGCGCGCGCCCGGCGCCGCCGTCCGGGCCGCCGGGTCGCCCCGGACCGACGCCAAGGTCTCCCGGCCGCCCTCGGTGCGGTTCACGGACGTCACCACCGACTGCGGGGTGCGGTTCGTGCATGCCAACGGCGCCGCCGGGGACAAGTTCCTGCCCGAGACGATGGGGGCTGGGGTGGCGGCGTTCGACATGGACGGCGACGGGGACGCGGACCTGTTGTTCGTGAACGGCAGGGGGTGGGGGAGGGATGCGCCTGCGACGACGGCGGCGTTGTACCGGAACGACACGCGGCCGGGGGGGCCGATGCGGTTCACGGACGTGACGGCGGGGTCTGGGCTTGAGGAGTCGTTGCATGGGATGGGCGTGGCGTGCGGGGACATGGACGGGGACGGCCTTGTGGACGTGCTGTTGACGGGGGTGGGGGCCAACCGGCTGTGGCGCAACCATGGCCATGGACGGTTCGAGGACGTGACGACGGCGGCGGGCATCCCGCTGGACACGGGGTGGAGCACGGCGGCGGCGTGGGTGGACGTGGACCGGGACGGCGACCTTGACCTGTTTCTTGCGCACTACGTGGAGTGGTCGCCGGAGGTGGACCGCCGGGTGAACACGACGTTGCCGGGGCTGGGGCGGGCGTACGGGCAGCCGTGGAGCTACACGGGGACGATGCCGAGGCTCTTCTTGAACGAGACGCCGGCGGGCGGGGCGCCGCGCTTCCGGGACGCCACGGAGGGCTCGGGCCTGCGGGTGCGAAACCCCGCCAACGGCCAGCCCCTTGCCAAGTCCCTTGCCGTCGCGCCCATCGACCTCAACGACGACGGCTGGATGGACCTCGTGGTCGCCAACGACACCGTGCAGAACATGGTCTTCACCAACCGCCACGACGGCACGTTCGCCGAGGTGGGCGTGGCGGCGGGCATTGCCTTCGACGCGTATGGCCATCCGCGGGGCGCGATGGGCATCGACGTCGCGCGTTTCCGGGACGACGACGCGCTGGGGATCGCGATTGGCAACTTCGCGAACGAGATGAACGCCCTCTACGTGTCGCAGCCGTCACGGGACCAGCTTGTGTTCACGGACGAGGCCATGCCGGAGGGGCTGGGCGCGGCGAGCCGGCAGCTCCTCAAGTTCGGGCTGTTCTTCCTCGACTACGACCTTGACGGGCGCCTCGACCTGCTCACGGCGAACGGCCACATCGAGGAGCAAATGGAGCGTCTCCAGCCCGAGGTCCGGTACCGCCAGCCCGCCCAGTTGTTCTGGAACGCCGGCTCCGGCCCCGCCTTCGTCCCGGTCGAGCCCGCCGAGGCCGGGCCCGACCTGTTCGTGCCACGGGTCGGGCGCGGGAGCGCGTGCGCGGACTTCGACCGGGACGGGGACCCGGACGTGGTGATCACGCAATGCGGCGGCCCGGCGGTCGTCCTGCGCAACGACCAGGAGACCGGCCACCATTGGCTTCGGCTTCGCCTTGTCGGGCGCCATGGCAACACGGGCGCCATCGGCGCATGGGTCCGGGCGCGCGTTGGGGGCAAGGTGCTGGCCCGCCATGTGATGCCCACGCGGAGCTACCTCTCCCAGAGCGAGCTGCCGGTTCACCTCGGGCTTGGCGGGGCGACGCGGGTGGAAGGATTGCAGGTGCGCTGGCCCGACGGGCGCGACCAAGTGGTGCCGGTGCCCGATGCCGACCGCGAGGTGGTGGTTCGCGAGGCGCCATGAGGGAAGCGGGAGGGCAAGGCGGGGTGGAGAGCAGGCTTTTCGTCCGGGTGGCCCGCCGGGTAGGCTGGCGGGGATGAAGCACTCGGGCAGGGCGAGCAAGGCGGCGAACCGGATGCTGGGGATCGCGGCCGGGATCGTGGTGGCGTTGGCGTTGGCGTTGTGGCTGGCGGGGGTGCCGCCCGTGGCCACGCTGGGGGTGTTGCTGGGGCCGTTGCTGTTGTTCGCGGGGTTCAACGCCTACTTTTTCCGGGACCCCGACGCGGTGGTGCCGAGGGGTGCGGGGCTCGTGGTGGCACCGGCGCACGGCACCGTGGACGTCGTGGACGAGGTGGACGAGCCGCTCATCATGAAGGGACGTTGCCGCCGGGTCTCGATCTTCCTGTCGGTGGTGGACGTGCATGTGCAGCAGGCGCCCGTGGCGGGCAAGGTGACGCGCGTGACGCACACCCCGGGTTTGTTCCTGAACGCGCTCGACACGGAGTCCGCCGAGAAGAACGAGAACGTGTTGATCGGGTTCGAGGCGACGGAGCCGGCGCGCGGGCCGGTGGGGGTGCGGCTTCTGGCCGGGTTGATTGCGCGCCGGATCATCCCGTGGGTGGCGACCGGCGACAAGGTGGCGAAGGGCGAACGCATCAGCCTGATCCAGTTTGGCTCCCGGGTGGACCTTTACCTGCCGTTGGATGCGCGGGTGGAGGTGGGGCCGGGGCAGAAGGTGGTGGGCGGGGAGACCGTGATGGCGAGGTGGGGGGCATGATGAAGGCGCCGTCCAAGGAAGCGGCCGGGCCCGGGCCCGGGCCGGGAGGCGAGGGCGACCGGCTGGCGATCTACCTGCTGCCGAACCTGTTCACGGCGGGGAACCTGTTCTGCGGTTTCCTTGCGTTGACCAAGATCGTGGAGGCGGATCTTGCGGACGGGAACTACCACGACATCAAGGTGGCGCTGACGCTGATCCTGCTGGCGTGCATCTTCGACCTGCTGGATGGACGGGTGGCGCGGATGGGGGGGTACGAGAGCCCGTTCGGGCGGGAGTTCGACTCGCTGGCGGACATCGTGTCCTTCGGGGTCGCCCCGGCGTTCCTCGTGCACCGGATCGTGCTGCATGACGTGTTCCGGAACCATCCGGAGGTGGGATGGTTCATCGCGGCGGCGTACGTGATCTGCGGCGCCTTCCGCCTCGCGCGCTTCAATTGCCTCGCAAGCATGGCGGGGACGGGCGGCGGCAGGTATTTCCTTGGGTTCCCGATCCCGGCGGCGGCGGGGATGGTGGCGTCCCTGACGTTGTTTCTTGTGCGATGGGAGGAGCGCGACTTTCCGAAGGGGGTGTGGCGGTTCGCGTTGCCGGTGATCTTGGTGTTCCTGTCGGCGATGATGGTGAGCGAGGTGAAGTACCCGACGTTCAAGAAGCTGGACTGGAGGACGCAGCGGCCGTTCACGAAGATGGTGGTGATCGTGCTGGTGATCGGGTTGTTCGTGTTGTTGTTCAACCGGCTTCTCCCCTACGTGGCGCCCGTCGTCTTCACGGCGTACCTGCTGTACGGGTTCGTCCGTCCGTTCATCTCGCGCCGGATGCAGCGGACGATGGAGGCGGACGACGAGGATGAGGCGGAGGCGGAGGAGGGCGGGCCCACGCCGGGCGCTGGCGGGGCCGCATGAACGCCGGGATGGAGGCGGCGGCCGCCGTGGCACTGGGGACCGTGGCGGGCTTTGTCACGAGCATCCCGGGCGGGCCGATCAACGCGACGATCGTCGCGGAGGCGCCAAGGCGGGGCCTGCGATGGGCGTTGTTCCTCGGGCTGGGCGCGGTCTGGATGGAGGCCATCTATTGCACGTGCGCGTTCGCGGGCTTCGCGCGGTTCCTGATGTCGGGGTGGGTTCTGGCGCTGGTCGAGTTGGCCAGCTTCATCCTCATGCTCTGGCTGGGGCTCAAGTACCTGCGCGGAGGCGCCGTGCCCGGCGAGCGCCGGATGGAGGCGCTTGTCGAGGAAACGTTCCACCCCAGCTCGGCCTTCTGGACCGGGTTCCTGCGCGTGCTGGGCAACCCGGGCGTGCTGCTGTTGTGGGTGACGGTGGTGGCAACGCTCCTTTCGCGGGGATGGCTTGAGAACGACTGGTCCAGCAAGTGGCCGTTCGTCGGGGGCGTGGCGGCCGGGGGCTTCGGGTGGTTCGCCCTGGTAGGCTGGGGCGTGACCCGCGGCCGGCGTCGCTTCGAGGAACGAACCCTGCGCCGCTTCTCGATGGCGAGCGGCGTCTTCCTCCTCCTCGTCGCCGTGGTCGTCGGCTCGCGACTCGTCCAGTTGCTCGCCGAGCGCCATGCCGGGAAGGGTTGAGGGGTTGAAGCGCGGGGCCTTTCGACTTGCGGTTCATCCGGCCCCGGGGAGACTGAAGGGGCTACCCGTTCGCATGGATCCCGGCCATGGCATGCTTGCGCCCCGAACCTTCCTCCCCGCCCGCATGATGCGACTCGCCTCCATGCCGTGGCTCGCCTTCCTCCTCGTCGCGAGGGTGCTGCACGCCGACATCCTCTGGCAGGTCGGGAGGCCCGACGAGTCCTCCGGGGAGTTCAGCCATTGGCGCGACCCCGTTACCGGCAAGGCCCGGCTTGCCTATGCCGACCCGTCGCAGGACCCCGTCTTCCGCGTTGGGCGCGACGACCCGTCCCGCGCATGGTTCGCGTATCAGCCCGGGCCGGCCAACGGCGCGGCGGGCGCGCGCGAGCATCCGTTCGCGATCGAGTTCGACCTTCCCGAGGTCCCGGCCCACGGCGCCGTGCTCTCGCTTCACCTGCTTGCGTACAGCGTGCGGTTGCCGCGCTTGCAGGTGGACGTCAACGGCGCCCGGGGCTGGTACCATCAACGTCCCCGGCTGGTCCTGTCCGCGGGCGACCCCGCCTCGTTCTACCTGCCTCACTACTCGCGTTCCCTCGTCCGCGTCCCCATCCGCGCATCCCTTCTCAAGGCGGGGGTCAACCGGGTCGTCCTGACGCCCCTTGACGCCTCGCCCGCGCGTGACGACGCGCAGCCCTCCGGCTTTCCATGGCCGGGCGTCTCGGGAGTTGTCCATGACGCGCTCGTCCTGGAGGGGGCCGACGGTCCCGGCTTCATCGACCGGGCGCGCGAGCCGCTGGCCCGGGTCGAGGCCACGCCCTTTTACCGGCGAGTCCATGGGCGCCTGCACGCGGTCCTTGAGCTGACCGTCGCGCCCGGCGACTGGGCCGATGCGCGCGAGGTGGAGCTGGCCGTGGGAGGGATCCGCTGGGCCGCGCCGATGCCGTCGGGCCGGGACCATGGCGAGGCGCGGTGGGCCGTGGAGGTGCCGGCGTTCGACAAGCCGACGGCGGCCCGCGTCACGGTGCGGGGGGCGCGAGGCGAGCAGTCGTTGGACGGGGTGGTCGAGCCGTCGCGGCGCTGGACCCTGCTCCTCGTCCCCAACCAGCACCTGGACATCGGCTACACGGACCACCCGTCCAAGGTGTCCGAGCTCCAGTCCATGGCCGTCGATGAGGTCCTTGCGCTGATGCGGCGGCATCCGGAGTTCCGGTACACGCTCGACGGCTCATGGGTGATGCAGGAGTACCTGCGCGGCCGGGCGTCCGGGCCAAGGCGGGAGCTGGCGAGGGCCGTGAAGCAGGGCCGCGTCGAGGTGCCGGCCGTGTACGCCAGCCATTTCACCGGGTTCGCCTCCCTCGAGAACCTCGTGCGTTCCCTCTATCCGTCGCGTCGGCTCTCCCGCGAGCATGGTTTCCCCCATGGCATCGCGTTGAGCACCGACGTGCCGTCCCATTCGTGGTCATGGGCGTCGGTGCTGGCGGCGTCGGGCGTCCGGCACTTCGTGGCGGCCAGCGACTCGTACCGCGCGCCGTTCCTGCTTCGCAACGGGCTGCACCAACGTTCCCCGTTCGCATGGGAGGGGCCCGATGGAGGGCGCGTCTGGACATGGTACTCCCGCCACTACCATCAAGGCGCGAGCCTGCTGGGAGCGCCACCGAGCATCGAGTCGGCCATGGAATCCCTGCCGCGCTTCCTCCAGGCATACGACCAGCCCGGGCGCGCCGGCTCGACCGTGATCCTGTACGGGACGCAGGTGGAGAACGTGGCGGTCGAACCCGGGCATGCCTCCTTCGCGCGTCGTTGGAACGACCGGTTCGCGTTTCCGCGCATCGAGTACTCCACGTTCGCGGAGGCGATGGACCGCGTGACGCGCGAGGCGGGACCGAAGGCGGGTTCGGTCCGGGGCGACGGGGGTCCCTACTGGGAGGACGGCCTTGCCGCCCATGCGCGCATCACCGCGCTTGCGCGCAACACGATGGGACGGGCGCGCGCGGCGGAGATCTTCTCGACCGTGGCCTCGCTTGCGGTGCCGGGGTTCAGGGCGGATCCCGGGGCCATGGACGCCCTTTGGCAGTCGTTGCTCCTGACCGACGAGCACACATGGCATGCGGACGTCAGCACGAGCGATCCCGACAGCCAGCAGAGCCTCCGGCAGGGGGAGCTGCGCGACCATCGCACGACCGACGCGGCGAGGGCGGCGGAACACCTCGTGTCGCGCGCCTTGTCCGCCCTTGCGGCGAGGATCCCCAACCCCAGCCGCACGCTCGTCGTGTTCAATGCCCTTGGGTGGGAACGCGACGGGTGGGTCGAGGGCGACATCCCCAAGGGCTTCCAGCCCGTGGACCTCGCCACGGGCGAGCCCCCGCCCATGGAGGTCCTGAGGACGGGCCATGGATTCCAGCGGGTCCGGTTCCTTGCGCGGGGCGTCCCCTCGGTCGGCTACCGATGCTACACGCTGCGCCCGGCCACGTCGCCCGCGACGGCGCCCGGGGGCGAGGCCGGGACCGTGTTGGTCACGCGCCGGTCCCGGGTGGAGCTGGACCCGGGCAGCGGCGGCATCCGGGGGTGGCGGGACAGGGTGACGGGCCGCGAATGGGTTCGGGCGGGCGGTCCGTGGGTGCTGAACCAGCACCTGTACGTGACGGGCGCGGACACGCTTCCCAACCGCCTCGTGCAGTTCAGCACGGTCGCCCCGGAACCCGCCCTGTCCGTCCATGGCGCGTCCGGCGGACGCCTCGTGGAGCTGCGCCGCCATCCATGGGGCGTCGTGGCGCGGCTCGAATCCACCAACATCCAGCACCCGCGCATCACGACGACGATCACGCTCCGGGAGGATTCCCCGGCCATCGAGCTGGAGAACGTGGTGGAGAAGGTGGCGGTGCGCACGAAGGAGGCGGCATACTTTGCGTTCCCGCTTGCGATCCCGGGCGCGCGGTTCCAGCTCGCGTCCCAGAACGGGTTCATCAACCCCGCGAAGGACCTGCTGCCCGGTGCCTGCCATGAATGGTTCTGCCACCATGAATGGGTGGGCGTGGACTCCGGCCCGGGCTCGGCCGGGATGCTGTGGTCCTCGCCGGACGCGCCCTTGGTGACCTTGGGGGACATCGCGCGGGGACGTTGGCCGGAGGAGTTTGGCCAGCGTGACGCGACCGTCTTCTCGTACGTGATGGCCAACTACACGCCGGAGGGTTATCGGGCGGAGCAGGGCGGCACGTTCAGGTTCCGGTACCGTCTGGAGCCCTTCGAGTCGTTCGATCCCGTCGCCGCGCACCGGCGCGGGGCGGAGGCGCTGTTGCCGCTGGAGCTTCACGAGATCGCGCGGAACGACAAGAACGGCGTCCCGTCGGGCGCATGGCCGCCGGACCGCCGATCGTTCCTCTCGATCGAGCCGCCGGGCCTCTCGCTGGTGACATGGAAGATGGCCGAGGATGGCGTCGGGACGGTGATGCGGACGGTCGAGACGGCCGGGAACGGGGCGTTCCCGCGCGTCCATGGCCCGTTGTGCGGCGATGCCATCCTTGCTCCGTGCACGGCCGTGGAGGATCCCTTGCCCCGGGCCACGGCGCCGTGGGTCGGGCCGTTTGGCATCGGCACGTTTCGCGTGAAGGCCGGCAACGGGACGCCCGTTGGGCGCTGAGGGCATGCGGGTTGACGGCCACGGCTCGCCATGGCGCTTCACGGGGGCTCGCGACGCGGGTGCTCGCCCATCCCGCCTCGGCTTGCGTCGCGCCGGCCGGCCTGTTTCTCCTGCTCCGATTTGACGCGGCACGAGGGCGATGGCATGGGCGCACGGTCATGGGACCGTGCGACGTGCGGTGGTCCATGGCCGCTCATCCTTGTCATGAATCCCATCCCTGGAACGGGCGCGAAGCCCGACTACATCGACATTGGCTTCCGGCAGATCGACCGCGAGGTGCGATGGTTGTCGGACTGCCTTGCGGAGGTCATGGAGGGCCTTGGCGAGGACGTGCTGGCCCGATGGCTTCCATGGCGGAGCGGGAGCGGGCCCGCGCCCGGGACGGACGCGGGGGAGGTGCCTGCCCGGCTCGGGTTGGCGTACGCGATGGCGTTCCAGTTGCTGAACACGGTGGAGGAGCACGCGGCGGAGTCGATGCGCCACCTGCGGGAGGGCGCGGAGGGGCCGGAGGCGGAGCGTGGCCTTTGGGGGGAGGTGCTTGCGGGGCTTCGTGACTCGCGGGCGGACCCGGGGGAGTTCCTCGGGGCGTTGGCCGCCGTCGAGGTGGAGCCGGTCTTCACGGCACACCCCACGGAGGCCAAGCGGTCGTCGGTGCTCGAGCAACATCGCGAGCTGATGAGGTTGCTGCGGTCGGCCTCGATGGGCGCGGGGCAGGGGGCGTCCCCGGGCGGGTCGATGCGGGCGGACGTGGTGGCGTTGCTGGAGCGGTTGTGGCGCACGGGGGAGATCCTGCTCCAGAAGCCGACGGTGGCGGACGAGCGGCGGAACGTGTTGAACTACCTGCGGGACGTGCTTCCCGGGACGGTGCCGGCGCTGGACCGGAGGCTGCGGGCGGCGTGGGAGCGGGCAGGGTTCCCGGTCGCGGACCTCGACGCGAACACGGGCGGCCCGCGGCTTCGGTTCGGGACATGGGTGGGCGGGGACCGCGATGGGCACCCCGGGGTGACGGCGGAGGTGACGGGCGAGACGCTGGAGCGGCTGCGCGCGAACGCGCTGGTGGTGATGCACCGGCAGCTGACGGCATTGGCGGAGAAGCTGCCGTTGGCGGAATGGATCCAGGCGCCGCCGCCGGCGTTGGAGGGGTTGATCCGGCGAAGCCATGACGCGCTGGGCGACGCGGCGACGGCGATCTTGCAGATGCACCCCGGAGAGCCATGGCGCCAGGCGGCGGAGTTGCTGGCGGCGCGCCTGCCGGTCGATGTGCACCCGGGCCTCCTCGCGCAGGTGCAGGATTCCCCCGGGCGCCTTGCGTTCCCGGCCCAGCTCGACGCGGAGCTGGCGGTCCTCGAGGCGTCGTTGGTGGAGGCCGGCGCCGGACGGCTTGCCCGGCATGACGTCCGCCCGGTGCGTCGTGTCCTGGACACCTTCGGCTTCCATCTGGCGCGCCTCGACGTCCGCCAGAACTCCGCGTTCCATGACCGCGCGCTCAAGCAGCTGCTGATGGCGTCGGGCACCGACGCATCGCAATGGGAGGAGTGGACGGAGCCGGAGCGGCTGCGTTTGCTGGAGCGGGAGATCCGGTCGCCGCGGCCGTTCCTGCATGCGGTGGCGTCGGCGGGGCCGGAGGCGGACGCGGTGGTGGGGACGTACCGGGTGCTGGCGGCGCATTTGCAGCGGCATGGGCCGTACGGCCTTGGCTCGTTGATCGTGAGCATGACGCGGCGGGTGTCGGACCTGCTGGCGGTGTACGTGCTGGCGCGGGAGGCGGGGTTGTTGCGGTTGTTTCCGGAGGGGATGGTCTGCCTGCTGCCGGTGGTGCCGCTCCTCGAGACGGTCGAGGACCTCGAAAACGGGCCGGACCTTCTTGGGAAGTTCCTCGAGTTCCCGGTGACTCGCGCGAGCCTTGCCTACCATGCCCGGAGCGCCGGGAGGGCTGGCCGCCCGCGCCAGCAGGTGATGGTGGGGTACTCGGACTCCAACAAGGACGCCGGCATCCTCGCCAGCCAATGGGCGCTCCAGCGCGGGCAGGCGCGCCTTGCGGCCGTCGGGGATCGCGCGGGCGTCGCCATCCAGTTCTTCCATGGGCGCGGCGGCACGGTGAGCCGGGGTGCAGGTCCCACCCATCGTTTCCTTGAGGCGTTGCCGGCCGGCTCGCTTGACGGTTCCATACGGCTGACGGAGCAGGGCGAGACCATCGCCCAGAAGTACGGGAACCCGGGCACCGCCCAGTACAACCTCGAGCTGCTCCTCGCGGGCGTTGCGGCCACGACGTGGCGTCATCGCGCGCCCGAGCCCCTGCCCGCGGATCTCGTCCCGGTCCTTGAGCGCATGGCCGTCACCTCGCGTGATGCCTACCGCGCCCTGCTTGAAACCGAGGGCTTCCTTTCGTTCCACCGGCAGGCCACGCCCCTGGATGCCCTCGAGAACACCCGGATCGGGTCGCGCCCGTCCCGGCGCACGGGCCGCGCCAGCCTTGCGGACCTGCGGGCCATCCCGTGGGTCTTTAGCTGGACCCAGGCGCGCTACTACCTGACCGGATGGTACGGTTCGGGCGCCGCGCTCGCCGCGCTTTCGGACGCCGAGGTGGCCATCCTGCGTCGTCACCTCGGGTCCGTGCCGTTCCTGCACTACGTGCTCACCCACGTGGAGACCTCGCTCGCAAGCAGCGACCCGGAGGTCATGGCCGAGTACGCCGCGCTCGTCGAGGACGGCGACCTTCGGCGGATGATTGGGGCCGCCATCGCGGCCGAATGGAGCCGGACGCAGGACGGATTGGCCCGGGTGCGGGGCGCGGCGTTCCATGGAAGGCGGCCGCGCCTGGGCCGCACGCTGGCGTTGCGCACGGCCCCGCTGCGGGTCCTGCACCGGCTCCAGGTGTCGCAGCTCCGGCTTTGGCGGGCGGCATTGAAGGAGGGGGACGAGGGACGCGCGCAGGCCCTGTTCCCGGACTTGCTCCTGACGATCAACGCGATTGCAAGCGGGCTCCGGACGACGGGGTGAGGACAGCGCCGCCGCCAGGGCGCACGTCATGCTGCCGAGCCGCCCACGAGGGTGCCGGGCAGCCAGCCGCCCGGGCCGCCCCCGGCGAGGTTCGAGACGGTCACCCTCGCGATCTCGGACAAGGCCTCGCGCGTGAGGAAGGCTTGGTGCGAGGTGACGAGCACGTTGGGGAAGGAAAGGAGTCGTGCCAGGTCGTCGTCCCGGAGCCCGTGCTGGGAATGGTCCTCGAAGAAGATTCCTTCCTCCTCCTCGTACACGTCGAGGGCCACGCCGCCGAGGCGCCCTTCCTTGAGGGCCGCAAGCAACGCCCGCGTGTCCACCAGCTTCCCCCGGCTGGTGTTCACCAGGAATGCCCCGGGCTTCATCCGTGCGAACGCCGCCGCGTCGAGCAGGTGGTGCGTCTCGCGCGTCAGCGGCACGTGCAGGCTCACCACGTCCGCCCGTTCCAACACCTCCGCCATGCTCGCCAGCTCGACGCCGCTCGCCAGCGCCCATGCGGCGTCGGGCGCGATGTCGCACGCCATGACGCGGCATCCGAACCCCCGGAAGATCTGGGCGGCGCAGCGCCCGATCTTGCCGGTGCCCACGATGCCGACGGTCTTGCCGTGCAGGTCGAAGCCCACGAGCCCGGCGAGGGAGAAGTTGAACTCCCGGACCCTGTTGAACGCACGATGGATGCGGCGGTTGAGCGTGAGCAGCAGGGCAACCCCATGCTCGGCCACCGCGTGCGGCGAGTAGGCGGGGACGCGTGTCACGGCGATCCCGGCCTCGGAGGCGGCGGCGAGGTCCACCTGGTTGGTCCCGGCGCACCGGAGCGCGACGTGCCGCACGCCGAGCGCGCCCAGCGACCGAAGGCAAGCACGGTCCAGCCGATCGTTCACGAAGGCGCACACGGCTTCGCTTCCGGCCGCCGTGGAGGCCGTGCCGGCCGTCAGCCGGAACTCGTGGAAGGTCCATCCGAGGCCGGCCGCGCCCTCGGCGGCCAGCATGTACTCCCGGTCGTAGGGCTTGGTGTCGTAAAACGAAACGTTCCTCATCGTGCACCATGAACCCATGGACGGGCGGCCCGTGGGAAGCCTGCTCCCCGTCGATGGAGGCCCCGGCCTTCCGTCCCTCGCCCCCGGGAAATGCGGTTGAACCCTCCCCGGGGCATGAGCTCAGGCTTGCGGCATGACCAATGACTCCGCCCCGCCGCCCCCCGTGCCAACGCGGCGGGCAGCCTTGCTGGACAGCCCGGACATCATCCGGTTCCTGCCGTTTGCGGCGTTCCTTGTGGTTGGCGCGCTCGGGGCGAAGGCGTTCGCAGGGGCCGAGTACTGGATGTACGCGGCCAAGACGATCGTGGCGGGCGCGATGCTTTGGGCGTGGCGCGGCAAGATCCCGGAGATGCGCTGGTCGTTCAGCCTTGCGGGCGTGGCGGTGGGGCTGGCGATCGCGGCCTTGTGGATCGGCCTTGAGGGGCGCGTCCCGGCCCTTGGCCGGGTTTGGGACCTTGCCCGCGAATGGATGGGCGGGCCGAGGGCACCGGGGCCGAAGCCGGCCGAGGCATGGAACCCGGTGGCGTTCTTCGCGTCGAACCCTGCGCTCGGCTGGGCCTTCGTCGTGGTGCGCGTGCTCGGTCGTTCGCTGGTGGTGCCCGCCATGGAGGAGGTGTTCTACCGGTCCCTTGTTTATCGCTACATCGTGAACCCCCGCTTCGAGACGGTCGCGCCGGGGACGTTCCGCGCCGGGGCCTTCGCGGGCGCGTCCCTCCTGTTCGGACTCTCCCACACGGACCACTGGCTCGCCGCCATCGTCTGCGGCGCCGCGTACCAGGGGCTCGTCGTTCGCAAGGGCCGCCTCGGCGACGCCATGCTCGCCCATGCCGTCACCAACCTCGCCATCAGCGCCTATGCCATCGGGACCGGCCGATGGGAGTTCAGTTGATGGACTCGCCCGCCATCGCGCCGGCGTGGTCGTCCTTCCTCCCGCCCTGCGTGCGGCACGAGGACGACGACCTGCTTGTGGTGGCCAAGCCCCATGGGTGGAACACCCACGCGCCCGCGCCGCATTCGGGCGAGGGCCTCTACGACTGGCTGCGCGACCGCGAGCCCCGCTGGGCCTCGCTCTCGATCCTCCACCGGCTTGACCGCGACACCAGCGGGCTGCTCGTCTTTGGCAAGGGTGACCGCGCCAACCGTTCCCTCGCCGCGCAGTTCGCCGGGCGCGCCGTGGGAAAGGTGTACCGCCTTCGCACGGATGCCGCGCCCCGTCCGCGTCGCTCGGACGCGCTCGTGGAGTCCTTGCCCCATGGCGGATGGCGGGTGACGTCGTGGTTGGCCAAGGCGGGCGAGCACCAGGCGAGCCGCCCGCGGGGACCCCATGGCGCCGAGGCCATCACCGAGTTCCAGACCGTCGGGGCGGGCGAATGGATCGCGCGCCCGCAAACCGGCAGGACCCATCAGATTCGCGTCCATGCCGCCGCGCTTGGCATGCCCATCGTGGGCGACCCGTTGTACGGCGGGAGCCCCGCCCCGCGCCTGTTCCTCCACGCCGAGCAACTGGGCTTCGTGCATCCGCTCGACGGTCGCCGCATGGAGTTCGTCGAGCCGGCGGCCTTCGACGCCCGGTTGCCCGGCACGGCCGCTCTGGCCCGGGCGATGTTCGGCGAGGGCGAGACCAACGCGCATCGTTGCTGGCATGGCGCGGCGCACGGGCATGCGGGCTGGCACGTGGACCGAGTTGGGGACTGGCTGCTGGTCGCCGGCGAGGGCATGGAGCCGCCCGGCGAGGTCGCGGGCGCATGGCCCAGCGAAGAGGGCCAACCCGCCGGGATTTACCTGAAGTCATGGCGGCGCGACGTCCGGCAGGCGACCCGCGAGGAGGCCTGTCCCGCCTTGATCTCGGGCGCGGCCGCGCCGCCGCGCTTTGATGTCCGCGAGAACGGCGTTCGCTATGGCCTCTCGATGGAGGAGGGCTACAGCGCCGGCCTGTTCCTTGACCAACGGGACAACCGGCGTCGCCTGCTCGCGGGCCACGTGGGACACGCGTTCCCATGGCTGGACGGCGGCCTTGCGGGCCGCGCCGTCCTGAACGCATTCGCCTACACCGGCGGCTTCGGCGTCTGCGCCGCGATGGCCGGGGCGCGCGTCACGACGCTGGACCTTTCGAGGAAGTATCTCGAATGGGCGCGCGACAACTTCCGCCGCAACTCCCTCGCGCCCGGGGAGCATGACTTTGTCTTCGGGGATTGCTTCGACTGGATGGGCCGGTTCGCGCGCAGGGGCCGGCGGTTCGACGTCGTGCTCGTGGACCCGCCCACGTTCTCGCGCTCCAAGGATCGGGGCGACTTCCGGGCCGAGAAGGATTATGCGCGGCTTGCGGGGCTCGCGGCGCGACTGGTGGCGCCGGGAGGCGTCCTCTTCTGCTCCACCAACGCGGCACGGCTGGCGCCGGAGGACTTCCTTGGGATGCTGCGCGCGGGGGTTGCGTCGGCGGGCCGGGCTGTTCGCTCGCTCCACTACGCGCCGCAACCCCCGGACTTCCCGGTCGCCCGCGACGAGCCCGCGTACCTCAAGACGGCGTGGCTACGGATGGAGGGGTGAGGGTTCGCGCGGCGAGCCATGAGGAATCGGGTGGCCGTTGCCCGGCCTCGCATGGGTCCCCGCCCACGGCGCGCGGTCAGAGCTGGATGTCCTCGGGCCGGACCTCCAGGCATTCGTCCTGGTCCTCCCACAGGATGGCCGGGACGGAGTCGAGCACGAGGGGGACGATGTCCTCGGCCAGCTCGACCAGCAGCTCCTCGGCGGCGTGCGCGGCGTCCTCGAGCTTCTGGTCGTAGTCGGGCCTGTTGACCCGCTTCTCCTCCCAGTGTGCCACCTCATGGACGGGCGCGTAGCGACGGGACCATTCCTGCAGGGCCTTGGCGGCGGCGTCCGGCAACTGCGCCAAGGGGATGGCGGTCTCGTTGCAGTGGAGGCAGCACAGGCCTTGCTCGCCGACGTCGCGCGTCAGGTAGGGCAGGAGGGGTGCGCCGCAGCATTCGGCGACGGCGTAGCCAAGGGGGATGTTCACGAGCCGTTGCTGCCAGATGGAGCGCTCATGGGCCGCGTGCGCCGCCAGCCGCAACGCCGCCACCAGCGGATGCGACATCCGCCATGCCTTGCCATGCAACTGGCCCAGGGTCTGCGAACACCACCGCGCCAGGGTGATGTCGTCGAAGGCCCGGAACGCCCGCCCGTACTCGCGCCATACGCGGTCGGCGGGCGTCTCCTGATGTTCATGCGGTTCCGCCACAAGCCGGAGGCTACCGGCCGCGCCCTTGTGCGGACTAGCGCGGATTTGGACGGGCGCGACGGCCCCTCCCGTTTCAGGGCGCAAGCTCGGCATGGGCGAAGTGCGTCCGCCTTCCCCCCGAATGGAGGCTTCCCCGGAAGCGTCCCGGCACGGCAATCTTCTCATGTTGCCATGAAATCGTCCCTCGTCGCTGCCCTCGCCCTTGCCTCGGCGGGCCTTGTCCAACCCGCGTTCGCCGCGCCCGTGCGGCCCGTCGGCAAGGACGGCCATGTCCTCAACCTCGACTTCGAGACCGGCGACCTCCGGGACTGGAAGACGGAGGGCGATGCCTTCGAGGGCCAGCCCATCCGGGGCGACACCGTCAAGGGGCGCCGCGCGGACATGCCGTCGCGTCATCAAGGCGAGCATTGGGTCGGCGGCTACGAGAAGCACGGCGACGACCGCCGCGGCGTGCTCACGAGCGAGACCTTCAAGCTGGCGCAGCCATGGGCATCGTTCCGGGTCGCGGGCGGCCGCTGGCCGACGACGCGCGTGGAACTCATCGACGTGGGCACGCAAAAGCCCCTGTTCCAGGCGAACGGCGACGAGTCCGAGTCCCTCCAGCTCGTCGTGGCCGACCTGACGCCGCACCTTGGCAAGGACGTGTTCCTCCGCGTCGTGGACCAGCAGGTGGGCCACTGGGGGCACATCAACTTTGACGACTTCCTCCTGCACGCGTCCGACCCCAAGCTGCCGGGCCAGGTGGCCTTGGCGGACCTGAAGAGGAAGGGGACGCCCCCGCCGGCCGACGACGTCCTGTTCTCCGGGTTGACGGCGGCGGAGGCGGTCGCGAAGGCGACGTTGCCGCCCGGCTTCGCCATGCACGTGTTCGCGTCCGAGCCCGACGTGCGGCAGCCCATCGCGTTCTGCGACGACGACCGGGGACGCCTCTGGGTGGCCGAGGGGCATTGCTACCCGCGGCGACGGCCCGAGGGGCAGGGGATCGACCGCATCCTCGTGTTCGAGGACACCGACGGCGACCACCGCTTCGACAAGCGGGTGGTGTTCATGGAGGGGTTGAACCTCGTGAGCGGGCTGGAGGTGGGGTTTGGCGGCGTGTGGATCGGGGCGGCACCGCACCTGGTGTTCGTGCCGGTGTCGGACTGGGAAAACCCGAGGCCGTCGGGCGAGCCCAAGGTTTTGCTGGACGGATGGGACTACGCGGCGGACACGCACGAGACGTTGAACACGTTCAACTGGGGCCCGGACGGATGGCTGTACGGATGCCATGGCGTGTTCTGCCCGTCCTTCGTCGGCAAGCCGGGCGCGGGGGACAAGGAACGCCAGTGGGTGGATTGCGCCGTCTGGCGCTACCATCCCCAGCGGCACGAGTTCGAGGTCTTCTCCGAGGGCGGCAGCAACCCGTGGGGCATCGACTTCGACGAGCACGGCCAGTTGTGGGCCGAGATGTGCGTGATCCCGCACCTGTGGCACCTCGTTCAGGGCGGCCGCTACGAGCGGCAGGGTGGCGAGCACTTCGCCGTCGGCCCCGGCGAGATCCGCCGCAACCAACGTCACCAACAGAAGCTCGCCGGCCGCCCCAAGACCTTGTTCCCCCACTACTACGAGGACATCAAGACGACGGCCGACCATGTCCACTACGCCGGAAGCCAAGGCCCGCACGCGGGCAACGGACGCAGCGACGCGGCCGGCGGCGGCCATGCCCACGCCGGCATGATGGTCTATCTCGGCACCTCATGGCCCGAGCGTTACCGCGGCGGCCTCTTCATCGGCAACATCCATGGCCAACGCATCAACATGGACGTCCCCGACTCCCGCGGCTCCACCTTCGTCGGTCGCCACGGCCCCGACTTCCTCAACTTCAACGATCGCTGGTCCCAGGTCCTCAACTTCCGCGCCGACCCGGACGGCTCGGTGTACTTCATCGACTGGTATGACAAGAACCAGTGCCACCACAACAACATGGACGGCCATGACCGCTCCAACGGCCGCATCTACAAGGTCGTGTACAACCAGCAGAGAAAGACCCGCGTCGATCTCGCGCGGGCCTCGACCGACGAGCTCGTCGGCCTCGTCACCTCGCGCAACGAATGGATGAGCCGCCATGCGCGACGCCTCCTGCAGGAACGCGGCATCGACGATTCCCGGCGCGAGTCGCTTGCGCGGCAAGTGACCGATGCGCCCGCCACCCCGGCCCGCCTTCGCGCCCTGTGGACCCTGCACGTCACCCGCCCGCTCACCCTCGCCGAGGCCCGTCCCTTCCTGTCCTCGGAAGACCCATGGGTCCGCTCATGGACCTTGCAGGCCCTTGGCGAGGCGTTGCCCTCGCGGCCCGCCGACGCATGGGATTCCGACAACGCACGCAATGCCCTCGCCGGCCTCGCCCGGCTCGCCACGGAGGACAACTCCCCCGTCGTCCGACGCCACGTCGCCAGCCTGCTCCAGCGCATCCCCGCGCCCGCGCGTTGGGAAACCCTTGCCGCCCTTGCGGCCCATGGCGAGGACGCCGCCGACCCCATCCTCCCGCTCCTGTACTGGTACGCGGCCGAGGGGGCCGTGGTGGAGCAACCTGACCGGGCCCTCGAACTGGTTCGGTCCGCCAAGATCCCCAAGCTGCGCGAGTTCATCGCCCGCCGCCTCGCGGCGTTGACGGTCGCGTCCAACCCCTGAGCCCATCCCCCGAACGCCCCACGCCATGCTCATGAAAACAACGTCATCCCCTCGCTCGCGGTTCGCCCCGGCCCTCCTCGCCGTCGCCGCCATGGCTGCATGGGGCCTTGCCACGCCCGTCGTCCGGGGCGCCCCTCCCGAGGCCGTCGCGGGCCTTGCACGGATGCTGGCCGAGACGACCGATTCCCAGCTCCAGCTCGACCTCCTGCGCGGCCTCAGCGCCGGGTACCGCGGCCAGCAACGCGCACCGATGCCCGCCGGATGGGACGCCGTCGAGGCCCGCCTTGCCTCCAGCACGCAGCCGGAGGTCCGCACCTTGGTCCAAACGCTGTCGCTCACCTTCGGAAGCCAACGCGCCATGGAATCCCTTCGTGCGACGGCGACCGATGCGGCCGCCGACGAGGGCACCCGGCGGACCGCCGTGGAGGCACTGGCGGGGGCGCGGGACCCGCAACTGCCCGCGCTGCTGAAGCGGCTTCTGGCCGCCCCCGGCCTGCGTGGCCTTGCGTTGCGCCGGCTTGGAGCCTTCGACGATGCGGACATCCCGGGCCTTGTTCTGGGGTTGTACGGGACGTTGCCGGCCGTCGAGAAGCGCGATGCCCTCAGCACGTTGGCCGGGCGCGCGGCCTTCGCCGGCCCGCTCATGGATGCCGTGGCGGCCGGCAAGGTCCCGCGCGCCGACCTCACCGCCGAGCTCATCCGCCAGCTCAAGAACCTGCGCAACGCCGACCTCGACCGCCGCGTGGCGGAGGTCTGGGGCGTGGTGCGCGAGACCAGCCCCGACATGACCAAGGAGATCGCCCGGTACAAGGCGATGTACTGGAAGGGCGGTTCGACGCCGGGCGACGCCAGCAAGGGGCGGGTGGTGTTCAACCAAGTGTGCGCCCAGTGCCATCACCTGTTCGACTTTGGAGGAAACGTGGGCCCGGACATCACGGGGGCGAACCGGTCCGACCTCGATTACCTGCTCCAGAACATCCTCTACCCGAACGCCGTGATCCCCAACGAGTACCGGCAATCGTTGATCGAGACGAGGGACGGACGGGTCGTCAGCGGGATCGTGAAGGGGCAGGAGGGAGGCACGCTGGTCGTGCAGGCCGCCAACGAGGTGGTCCGCGTCCCCGTGTCCGAGGTGGCCAAGCGCGAGCAGGCCGAGAACTCGATGATGCCCGAGGGCCTGATCGCCCAGCTCAAGGAGGAGCAGGTGCGCGACCTCCTCTATTACCTCGGGCGGCCGGGTCAGGTCCCCTTGCCCAAGCCCTAGTGTCGTGTCTCACAAATCGCTGGTGTTTCGTTGCTCCAAGAATGCCCCGGGGCAAGGCGTGAGGACGGAGCCTGCCCGCAGCGGTCTGGGAC
>CAIYFP010000312.1 GCA_903925515.1 uncultured Verrucomicrobiota bacterium | reverse complement strand
CTATGTAATTGCAGCTGCAGTCAAACACTCAAAATGTGGTGCATCTGCATGCATGTTCTTCCTAGCTGCGCTCGACATTCCCGTGAATCTGTGATCACATAATACGTATACCACATGCACAACCAAGTAAAGTTAAGCATACACGCTTTTAAACCACAAACAGAAACTATCTTTAAATAAAAATAAAACTTACGTTAACCAGATGAAAATATCTAGAACTTAAACCGAAGCAGCTATTCCAAAAAGGCTTATCTTCCCTTAAGACTGCACATCTTCTATAGCTACTTGAAAACATGCAGAAATTAAATCACAGCAGCTATTCTGAGGCTATATATACCCAACTCCAGCACCACTCCTTTTTGTTTAGGTGCCCGCAGCATACAGGTTTGTGAGTCTGAGAATTAAAATCTACATGCTGGATCTGATATATCCATCAAAGGAAAATAAATACATATGCTGCATACAAAAATTACTATAGCATATAGATATGCCTCCACAGCCATATATATTTAATTTAAAAAAAAAAGAAGCATAACTAAGTGAACTTTTTTTAATGTTTTTTTTTTAACATTTTCATGCATTAACTATAGCTACCACTGCTTGTGAAACTGCAGTATTCTTTGGTTTCTGAACACGTAATTCAGAATTAATCATTTCTTTGAGGAAAACTATAGCTACAGGTCAGGAATCATTTCAGCTGGCATTTCAGTTATGGATGGATTATAAAAAAAAGCATGTCATCCTCGAGCTCAGGAAGATTATATATCAAGGTTAGGAAATGCATGGCTTGAGTCCCTTTTAAATCATACTGATCATTCCAAATAGGTTTACGATAATGCATGCATACGTGCAATCTTTGTCTTAATCAAAATAAAAATTTAGCAAAATTACAAGTATTAAAATTCGATAGCATATTAACGTTATGCGGTTTAAATTTGCTTTTACAGAGTGCTTTTTGCAGTACATTTCTCTCCACTGTCAATGTCTGAGAAGACAGTTCGATTGTGGCAAGATGGATCCAATGTAATTACAATGCTGTGCAGTACTAGGACCATTGAAGCTGATCCAAATGAAAACGGAAAGCAGATCTTTCAAAAGGAAAGATTCTGTGGCTTTTGGAGAAAAAGGGAGCATAGAAATGATTTTGCAGTAAAATTTACTTTTAAGGGGGGGGAAAAAAAAAACATGCAAGAACATGCTCAACACAGCGAGAAATCAAATAAATTAACTTGGTATGTATAAAAATAAATTAACTGAAATTCTCAAACTGAGCGCTGCGCAGCATGCACAAAAAATAATCACTCTGAGACCTGCACTGAGGATGCCTCCTCAGTTTCCTCCTTCATCCACTCTTTCTTCCAATCTCTCCTCATGGTTGCTCTTCAAGGCAAATATTTCTTGCTCTTCACCGGTCTCCCTTACGCATGCCTTGGCTCGGAGCTTAGATCCTCGAGACTTTCCTCCGTCTCCTCAATCAAGTTTCTATTGCAAAACCTTTTCTTCAAATGCTAGGTACTGAGACATTTGCAGCTTGAGGCGCTTTCCTTGCCAACTCTTTTTCAATGACTTTTCTTGCCTTTTGAAGCATCAAGGAAAAGAGGACCCTTTCGAAACTTTTGAAAAATTCTTGGAACCCTTTGAGGGATGTTTCTTGAGGCACAACATTTCCGGACGATACCAAATTTTTTTAAACAAAAACTTTGCCAAGCATCACATTAGATTGGCCAGCCTCAACCCTAACAATGCAGATGTTGGGCCAATGATATTCAATAGAACAGACATGAAGTACTTGAATCTTAACACGCAGCGGCGATTTCCGACGGTGTACAACCCGGACAAGGCGAAGGGGGACCCTGCGGAGTTCGACGCGGAGGCCCACGCGATCTGGACGGAGATCTTCCGGCGCGAGGGGCTGGACCCGGCGGTGCACATCGTCAATGGGGGCAAAAGGGACAACTTCTGGATGATGGGGGATACCGGCCCGTGCGGGCCATGCTCGGAGATTCATGTGGACCTCACGGCGGGCGGCGACACGCGGGGCCTGCTGGTCAACCAAGGGACGGCGGAGTGCATCGAGATCTGGAACCATGTGTTCATCCAGTTCAACGCGAACCCCGACGGGACGTTTGGCGCGTTGCCGGCGCGGCACGTGGACACGGGGATGGGGTTCGAGCGGGTGACGTCCATCATCCAGGGAACCAAGGGGTTCACGGACTTCGCCCACGCCCGGATCTCCAACTACGAGACCGACATCTTCAGGCCCATCTTCGACGAGATCGAGCGGGTGAGCGGGCGGAGGTATGGATCGACCTTGCCGCGCGCGGGCAGCACCGGCGACACCGTGCAGGAGCGGGATGACGTGGCGTTCCGGGTGATCGCGGACCACATCCGGACGTTGAGCTTCGCCGTGGCGGACGGCATCCAGCCTGGGAACACGGACCGCAACTATGTGCTGAGGCGGATCCTGCGGCGGGCGGTGCGATATGGGCGGCAACTGGGGATGAGTGAGCCGTTCTTTTACAAGCTCGTGGACGTGGTGGCGGCGACGATGGGCGACGTGTTCCCGGAGCTCCGGGCGAGGAAGGGCCATGTCCAGGACACGTTGCGCCGCGAGGAGGAGGCGTTCAACCGCACGCTCGACCGCGGCATTGCGTTGTTCAACGAGGCCGCCGCGCGGGGCGACATCGGGGCGCAGGACGCCTTCCGCCTGTACGACGAGCAGGGGTTCCCGCTGGACCTGACGCAGTTGATGGCGCGGGAGCGGGGGCTTGGCGTGGACGTGGCCGGCTTCGAGACGTTGATGGAGCAGCAGAAGGCCCAGGCGCGCGCGGCCCAGAAGAAGACGGTGATCGAGCTGTCCCAGATCGAGACGAAGACGCCGACGACGTTTTCCGGGCATGACGTCATGGAGGGCGACGGTCGAGTCCTCGAGGTGGTGTCGGTGAAGGAGCGGACAGCCGTGGTGGTGGACGTGTCGCCATTCTACGCGGAAATGGGCGGCCAGGTTGGGGACACGGGCGAGATGACGGGCGGGGGACAGTTGTGGCGCGTGACGGGCACGCAGAAGAGCGGGAATACCTGGCTGCACTTCGTGGAGGGCGGCGACGCCCCCGTGGCGGGTGCCAGCGTGCGACTGCGGGTGGATGCCTCGCGAAGGGCCGCCATCCAGCGGCATCACACGGCCACGCACCTGTTGCACTGGGCGCTGCACGAGGTGGTCAGCCGCGAGGCCACCCAGAAGGGCTCGTCCGTGACGCCGGACAAGCTGACCTTTGACTTCAACTCGACGGCGTTGACGGCGGCCCATGTGGCTGACGTGGAGCGCTTGGTCAACGAGCGCATCCTCGAGAATGCCATCGTTTCATGGGCCGAAGTGCCGTATGCGGAGGTGCGGAGCCGGGCGGACGTGATGCAGTTGTTCGGGGAGAAGTACGGCGAAACCGTGCGCGTGGTCCAGGTGGGCGGGCGGGTGTCGGCCCTCGACGGCTACTCGATGGAGCTCTGCGGCGGCACGCACGCAAGGGCAACCGGGGAGATTGGGTTGTTTCGGATCACGGGCGAAAGCGCCGTGGCCGCCGGGGTGCGCCGGATCGAGGCGGTTGCCGGCATGGCTGCGTACGGGCTGGCGCAGTCGGAGCTGGGGTTGATTCGCGACGTCGCCGGCCGCCTCAACGCCCCGGTGGCCGAGCTCGCGAGGAAGGTCGAGGCCATGGTCGCCCACCAGAAGGAGATCGAAAGGCAGCTTCGGATGGCCGTGGCGCGAAATGCATCGAATGCGGCCTCCGAGTTGCTCGGACGGACGTTCGAGCACAACGGGGTGCCCGTCATCGTGCACAACCTTGGCGACGCGGACGGGGACTTTCTCCAGGCGGTGGCCGACGCCTTGAAGGGACGTTTCGCCGGGGTGGTGGTTCTCGGGGGCGGAGCCGGAGGCGTCGTGGCCTTGGTGGCGACGGTCTCGGCCGCCTTTTTGGGACGCGTGCAGGCCGGCAAGATCGTGCAGAAGCTTGCGCCGGTCGTGGGCGGCAAGGGAGGCGGGCGGCCAGACCATGCGCGGGGTGGCGGGAAGGACGCGACCCAACTGGACGCGGCGTTGGGCATGGTGCGGTCACTCTGGTGAGCCGGGCGGGATTTGAAGGTCGATGGAGGCGGGGATGAAGGATGACGAGGGGCAGGGAGCGGGAGCGGGACCGGGACCGGATGAGCTGGGCTTGTGGGCAAGCAAGGTTGGCATGGACGGGCACCGGGCATGGCTTCAACAGCGTCATGATGCAATCCGTGCGGCAGGGAGGGCCATGGGATTGCCTTTGGGCCGGTTGGTGGAGCTGGAGCTGAATGATGGCTGCCGGATGCGAGGCGTGCTGAGGTTGGCCGAGGAGGGCCTGTTCATCGAGGCGAGCCGCGAGCGGCCGCCATGGCTCCGGATTGATCGCTGCACGTTCCGGCTCGGCGACATCGCGCGCTGCGAGTGCGTGGAGTAGGCATGGGCGTGGCGTCCCGAAGTTTCCATGCCGGGTCGCCGACGCCGTGAACCGGGTTCGCCCCCAGACGTCTTCCCGAATCGGCCGTGACGGATCCCTGTCCCGACTCGGTTGCATCCGCGGTGGGCCAGGAGCTGCCCAAGGTGACCTGAAGCACCGCCGATCCATGCCCGACGGTCCCCATGATCGGTTCGGGTTCCCTGGATGCTGCAGCGGGTGAACTCCGCGTGGGCCGCGGCGAGGGTGCCGGCCCAAGGTGCGCCGAGCCTCCGGACTGTTGGCGGAGCCCGCCACGGCTTACCCGGGACGATGGACCCCAGCGAGGTCCTTGCTTCACCGATGGCAAACGTGAACCAAGAAAAGGGCCGTGGGCATGGGGACCCGTCAAACCCTTGGGTGGAGCCCAAGCCAGAACGGGCGAACAACTCCGGTTAACCTATCCGGAACGATTCATTTGGGAGGGAATTGATTGCGAAGCCGATGCGTTCGCAAGCCGAGGCGTGAGCGAGGCGCGGGCCGGCGCGAGGCACGTAACGAGCAAAGGGTGAGGGATGTGCGGAAGCAGATCGAGCCAGCACGACCCATCCGACTGGATTTTTCCGGCCAAGGCTTGGCCCATGCTGTGGGCCGCGTGTCCTTACGCGGCGGCAAGGATGCCGTACCTCCGGGCGTCGGGGGCAGAGTGGCGGCGGCCTCCTGCTGCTGCTGGACGTGACCCAGCCCGAGCCGAGGCGGCCTTGTCACGCTTCAGCCGGGTGAGGGCACCCGGCCTGCAACCCGGCCCGGACCATTCCAACCTCAGCCGCGAGTGAGGAGTCGGATGGATCCCACGGGGCCTCCTTGCGTTGATGGGATGGCCGCTTCCTTGGATTGAAGCCCTCGTTCACTGTCTTTTTGGGGGTGAATGGACCTCGCTTGCGAGGAAGGGGTGGCTGGCATCGCGAGGTTATCCGACCCGTCCATGGGACGTGGGTTCACCCTTTCTTGGGCGGAAGCGATAGTGGCTGACGTGCCATTCGTTGCCGTCATTGAGGTTCCACAGCTCGGCGCAGGCCATGTAGAAGACGCGCCAATAGACCCACCACCGTGTTTCGTTGGCGGCGCCGTAGGTGGCCGCGAGGAGGGGACGAATCTCGCCCTCATGGGCGTCCATGTTGGCCAGCCAATGGTTGGCGGTGCGTCCGTAGTGGCGTCCGTTGACCACCCAATGGTCCTCGATCCGGAGATCTTCCTGGAAATAAAGGAGGAGGTCGTCGCTCGGCATGATGCCGCCGGTGAAGAAGTAGCGGGACATCCAGTCGGTCTCGTCGCGGGCGACGAAGTGGTAGGCGAAGCGCTTGTGGGCGAAGATGTGGACGAAGAGGCGTCCGTCGGGCTTGAGCCAACGCGCGATGCGGGAGAGGAGGGACCGGTAGTTTTTCATGTGCTCGAACATCTCGACGGAGACGACGCGGTCGAAGCGGTCGAAGCAGGCGCCTTGGTTGGACGGTTGGCCAAACGCGACAGGGGGCTCGAAGTCGTTCATGTCACGGGTGACGACATGGACGTTGCGGAGCCCGCGCCGTGCAGCCTCGGCGTCGATGTGGAGCTTTTGGGTGCGGGAGTTGGAGACGGCGGTGACGGTGGAATTGGGGTAGCGGGATGCCATCCAGAGGGTCAGGGAGCCCCATCCGCAGCCGAGCTCAAGGATCTGCTGGCCGTTGGCAATGCCCGCGCGCTCGCAGGTTAGGGCGAGCATGGTTTCCTCGGCGATGGCGAGGGATTCGGTGAGGGTGGGGTAGTAGCCGCTGGAGTACTTGAGGTTGGGGCCAAGGCAGAGCTGGTAGAAGCGGGTGGGGACCTCGTAGTGCTGCTCGTTGGCGGCGGCGGTTTCGATGGCGATGGGCGCTTGCTGGAGCTCGGCGACCATCTTCATGAGGCGCTCCCTCTGGGTCTCGACATCGCCGGTGTCTTCCTCCCGGACGCGCTGGCGCAGCAATCGACGGATGCCGAAACGGAGGAGCGGGTCGGGAAGGACGTCGCGGGAGAGGAGGAAGTCGATCATGGGGAGGTGGTGGAGGGCAGCTTGCGGGGTGGGCGTGGGAAGAAGGCGCTGGTGGTTTGCTGGTAGAGACGGTAGGCGTCGCCCTTGGACCGGACCGAGAGGGCCTCGGTCATGGGGATGCCGGTCACGTTGAGGAGGAAATGGAGCATCAACGCCGGGGACAGCCAGCCGGTCCAGCCCCAGACGGAGCCGGATGCGAAGACGGCGTAGCCGACCCAGACGAGCCACTCGAAGAAGTAGTTGGGATGGCGAGACCAACCCCAGAGGCCTTGGTTGCAAACCTTGCCCCGGTTGTCCGGGCAGGCGCGGAACCGGGAGAGCTGACGGTCGGCGACGGATTCGCCTGCGATGCCGACCAGCCAGAGCGCCATGCCCATGACGCCGGTGACGCCGAGCTGGAAGGGGGCGCCGCGAGGGGAGGGGTCGAGGCAAACCCATGCGAAGGGGAGGGACAGGAGGATCTGGACGGCGCCTTGGAACAGGAAGAAGCGGTACATGCGGGGGCCGACTTGGGCACCCCATTCGGCACGCAGCTGGGCGTAGCGGACGTCCTCGGCGGGATGATGGGCCTTCACGCGGACGAGGAGGTGCCAACCGAGGCGAAGGGACCATGCGGTGACCATGAGGAGAAGGACGAGGGCCGGGGATGCGAGGGGGGCGGGTGGGGAGGCGCTGGGGCGAGGGGCCACGAGGTAGAACAAGGCCGCGATGGGGCCGAAGCCAAGGGACCAGACGACATCGACGATGCCAAAGTTGCGGAGGCGCCGGGCGACGAGGTAGGTGACGGACATTTCGACGACCACGAAGGCGAGGGCGGCGGAGAGGAGGAGGGTCATGGACGGGGCTTTTGGGAAAAGAGGGCGGATGGGCCGGACCCGGCGGGGAGGCGCCAAAGCTCGACGAGCACGTAGGCAGCCATGGCGATGTTGCCGAGGAGCAGGATGGCAACGAGCCATCCGGCCCGGGCGAGGATTCGGGCCTCGCGCCATGCCAGCCAAAGCCAGAAGGCGACGAATCCGAAGTAGGCGTCGAACAGGGTGGCGACAAACCACGGATGGGTTGCGATGGGGCGAGGGATTTTCCAGAGGGCGACATGGGAGGAGGCCCAACCCGTGACGGCCAGCATGGCGACGAGCACAAGGGCGAACCATGTAACAAGGGCGAGGCGGGAGGTCATGGGCGGGAGCGGGGAGGGTCAAAAAGCGCAAGGAGTGCGGTGAGGTGAGTCCTGGCCGGAACGATGCAGTGGTGTCGGTCGTGCTTGCGGGGTGAACTTGAGCAAGTGCCTTGTCCTTGGCTCGTCACGGGCCTCGAACCAGGCCGCGCCTTGCTACGGCTCGTCTTGCAAAAGAACCGGCGTCGCAATCTCTTCCCTCCCAACGGCATCGCTCCGGCCTACAGGGAGCCGTTGTTGGGGGGGGTCCAGATGCCTTGGACGACGGAGATGGAGCGGTGGGCGAAGGCGGCCTCGCAGTAGGCAAGGTAGTAATTCCATGTGCGGACGAACCATGTGTCGAAGCCGAGGGCGCGGACCTCGTCGAGGCGAGCATTGAAGCGTTCGCGCCAGATGCGGAGGGTGCGGGCGTAGTCGGGTCCGAAGTCGCGGAGGTCGTGGAGGTGCATGTTGCCGGTGCGAGCGATGGCTTGGTTGACGCGGTTGAGGGAGAGGAGGAGGGAGCCTGGGAATACGTGCTTTTGGATCCAGTCCACGCCGCGGCGCATCTGGTCGTAGCGGGAGTCGGGGCAGGTGATGAACTGGGCTCCGAAGACGCCGCCGGGGCGGAGGACGCGATGGACGACGGAGAAGTAGGCCTCCAGGAATGCGTCGCCGACGGCCTCGAGCATCTCGATGCTGGCGATGCGGTCGAAGGATTTGCCGAGGGATGGGATGTCGCGGTAGTCGAGGAGGAGGACGTCGGCGCGGTCGGCGATCCCCTCGCGTTGGAGGAGAGCGAGGGCATGGTCCCGTTGCTCGGTGCTGAGGGTGACGGTGGTGACCCGGCAGCCGTAGTTCTGGACGGCGTGGCGGGTAAAGCCGCCCCAGCCCGAGCCGATTTCGAGCACGTCGAGGCCGGGCTTGAGTCGGAGTTGGCGGCAGAGGCGGTCGTACTTGGCGACCTGGGCGGCCTCGAGGGCATGGTCTGGCGACTCGAAGAGGGCCGCCGAGTAGGTGAGCGTGGGGTCGAGCCAAAGACTGTAGAAGGCGTTCCCGATGTCGTAGTGGGCGTGGATGTTGCGTCGGGATCCGATGCGGGTATTGCGGTTGAAGAGATGGCGGAGACGGTTGGCGGAGGAGAAGAGCCGGAGGGAAAGCGGGCGGTTGCTGGAGCCGGCGAGGGTGGGGGCGTTGTCGGCGTTGGCGCAGAACCATGCGATGACGGCAGAGAGGTCGTCGGAGTCCCATTCGCCGGCCTGGAAGGATTCGCCGAAGCCGATGTCGCCGGACGCAACGCAGCGCCTGAAGAAGCGGGGGTCATGGACGGCGAGGAAGGCCTCGGGACCGGGGAGGGTTCCGCCGAAGGACATGCGCGAGCGATCGGGGAGGAGGACGTCGAGGCGACCGCGTTGCATCGGATGCAGGAAGGATGCGAAGGCGGCCTGGCACCATGCGTCGATCCATCCCGTTCGGATGGGCTGGGAGTGGGCGGCACGGGAAGTCCCGGGGACGGATGGCAGCAAGGCTGAATTTTTCACGCGCAAAGAAGGCTCGCCGCGAATCGTTCCCGGCGCCGCAAACAAGTGCAACCGGATTGCCTTGCTTGCAACCGGCGGGTTGGGCCGGCCGAGGCGGGTCTGAACTTGCGGGAAGCGCATGCCGCAACCGGGATCAACTGGGGTTGCGTGCCGTGGCGACATGGAGCCCCCGGAGCCGGGCGGCAAGGTGTGCCTGCGGGCGAGGGGACCGCCGTCTTGGTGGCGGGCTGACCCCGGATGCTCGCGTGAGGAGGTGGGAAGCTCGCGATTCGCCAGAGGCCGAGGTGCGGCCGGCTGCGTGCACGCACGCCATCGTAGCGGATGGGCGTGAACCCCAGCATGGGCATCCCCGAGACCGCATTCCTCGCGCCATGGCGCCATGACGCCATGAGCACCTGTCGTTTCAACCCTCGCCGGCGCGGCGTGAGGCGAGGACCAGGCACTCAGGAACCGGTTGCGCGCGGATCAGGGCTGACGGTTGAACCTTGAAAAGGGGGTTGCCGGGCGCGGATAACGGCCGGGTGCGCACCTACCAGAACCTGATCGGCGGCCAGTGGAGCGTTGCAGCCTCGGGCCGAAGCTTCGAGACACGCAATCCGGCCGACCAACGCGAGGTGGTCGGGCATTACCCGGCCAGCGGTTCGTCGGAGGCGGCGGCGGCGGTCGCGGCGGCACGAGATGCGTTCCCGAAGTGGTCGGGGCAGACGGCAGTCTCGCGGGGGCGTGTTCTGAGCAAGGCATCGCAGGTGCTGGAGACACGGAAGCCGGAGTTGGCGGAGTTGTTGACGCGGGAGGAGGGGAAGACGCTCGCGGAGGCGACGGGGGAGGTGCAGCGGGCGATCGACATCTTCCGGTACTACGGCGGGATGAGCTACGCGGCCGGCGGGCAGACGTTCCCGCATGACTTGCCGGGCAACCTGATGCTGACGCGTCGGGAGCCCTTGGGGGTGGTGGCCTTGGTGACGCCGTGGAACTTCCCGATCGCGATCCCGTCATGGAAGGCGGCGCCGGCGTTGCTGGCGGGCAACTCGGTGGTGCTGAAGCCGGCGTCGCAGGCCCCGGCCATGGCGCTGGAGGTGGCGCGGGCCTTGATGGACGCGGGCTTGCCGGCCGGCGTCCTGAACGTGGTGTTGGGCGAGGGTCGTCCCTTTGGGGCCGAGGTTGCGTCCAACCCTGCGGTGCAGGCGTTGTCGTTCACGGGATCGCACGCGGTGGGGACCGCGTTGTACCAAGCGCTGGCGCCGCGCCGGATCCGTTGCCAGCTCGAGATGGGGTCCAAGAACCCGACCCTCGTGCTTGCGGACGCGGACCTTGACCTTGCGGCGCGGCTGGTGGCGATCGCGGGCTTCGGGCTCACGGGGCAGGCGTGCACGGCGACGTCGCGGGTGATCGTGGAGCGCCCGGTGTTGGGGGCGTTTGTGGAGAAGCTGGTGGGGTTGGCGAAGGGATGGAAGGTAGGTCCGGGGCTTGCGGCGGGCGTGCAGATGGGGCCGGCCGTGAACGAGGCGGAGCTGCGCGGGAACCTTGAGGCGATCGCGCAGGCGAAGGCGGAGGGCGCGGAGTTGATTTGGGGCGGCGCCCGGCTCGAGGAGGGGGACCTTGCACAGGGGTTCTTCATGCAGCCGGCCGTGCTGGGGTCAGTGACGCCCTCGATGCGGATCGCGCGCGAGGAGGTCTTCGGGCCGGTCGTCGCGGTGATGGCGGTGGATTCGTTCGACGAGGCGATCGCGGTGGCCAACGGGGTGGAATACGGGCTGAGCGCGAGCCTTGTGACGCGGGACTTCAAGAGGGCGATGCAATACGCGGAACGGATCGAGGCCGGGGTGGTGAAGGTGAACCAGATCTCGACCGGCTTGGCGTTGCACGTGCCGTTCGGCGGGGTGAAGCAGAGCTCGACGGACACGTTCCGGGAGCAGGGGATGGCGGCCATGGACTTCTACAGCCGCAGCAAGACGGTCTATTTGGACTGGTCCGCCTAGGGCTTTCCTACGTCGTGGGATTCAGTCCATGATCGACGCCATGCGCCTCCCCGTTGTCCTGCTGTTAGCCATCATGAACACCGCGTTTGCCGCCGACCTCCGCCTTGGGATGATCGGGCTGGACACGTCGCATGTGACGGCGTTCACCGAGATCCTGCACAACCCCGCCGCGAAGGGTCATGTGCCCGGGGCACGGGTGGTCGCGGGATTCAAGGGCGGGAGCCCGGACATTCCGTCGAGCTGGAACCGGGTGGAGGGGTACACGAAGGAGTTGTCCGAGAAGCACGGGGTCCGGATGCACGAGACGCTGGAGTCGTTGTGCAAGGAGGTGGACGCGGTGCTGGTGGAGAGCGTGGACGGACGGCCGCACCTTGTGCAGGCGAGGGCCGCGATCGCGGCGCGGAAGCCGTTGTACATTGACAAGCCGATGGCGGGTTCGCTGAAGGACGCGGTGGAGATCTTTCGTTTGGCGGGGGCGGCAGGGGTGCCGGTCTTCACGGCGTCGTCGCTGAGGTTTGGATCCAACACGTTGGCGGCGCGCGCCGGGGCCGTGGGCAAGGTGATGCGCGCGCAGACGACGAGCCCAGCGGAGCGCGAGCCGCACCACCCGGACCTGTTCTGGTACGGCATTCACGGGGTGGAATCGTTGTTCACGGTGATGGGGCCGGGATGCGTGTCCGTGAAGCGGACGACGAACGCGACGGGCGGGATCCGCGTGGAGGGTCGGTGGACGGAGGGGCGCCATGGGGCGTTCGAGGAGGGCAAGGGCTACACGGGCTTCGCGGAGGGGACGAACGGCAAGATGGCGGTGGGCTCGTATGATGGCTATGCGCCGTTGGTGGTGGAGATCGTGAAGTTTTTCAGGGCTGGAAAGCCGCCCGTGGAGGCGCGGGAGACGCTGGAGATCCTTGCGTTCATGGAGGCGGCTGACGAGAGCCAGCGTCGGGGGGGCGCGGAGGTGACGTTGGCGGAGATGCTGCGGCGGGCGGGTGCCAGGTGAGGGCATGAAGCTCGTGGTGTTCGCGCACGTGCCCCCGCCGTTGCACGGGCAAAGCCAGATGGTGCAGCACCTCGTTGAGGGGTTGGCGGACCCGCGACACGGGATCGAGGTGCTCCACGTGGACGCGCGGTTGTCGTCGAGCCTGACGGACGTGGGCTCGGCGCGCGGCGGGAAGGTTCCGCGTCTGATTGGGTATTGCCTGCGGGCGATCCGGGAGCGCGTGCGAAGGGGGGCGAGGGCTTGGTATTTCGTGCCGAGCCCGCCCAAACGAAGCTCGTTGTACCGGGACTGGATCGTGATGTTGCTGGTGCGGCCATGGTTTCGGCAGACGGTGTTCCACTGGCACGCGGTGGGATTGGGGGAATGGCTGGAGACGCATGCGAGGCCATGGGAACGGTGGGTTTCGCATCGGCTGCTGGGGCGGGCGTCGATGGCCATCGTGTTGTCGGCGTACAACCGGCCGGACGCGGAGCGGCTGGGGCCGCGTTCGGTGGTGGTGGTGCCGAACGGGATCCCCGACCCGTGCCCGAGGTATGGGGAGACGCTGGGGCCGGAGCGGGACCGGCGCATGGAGGGGTTGCGGCGCGGGGGCGGGGTGGCCAAGGCGTTGTTCCTTGCGAACTGCACGGCGGACAAGGGGGTTTTTGACGCGTTGGAGGCGATTGCGCTGGCGAACGCACGGGCTCGCGCGGGCGGGACGGAGGCAGGCGTTGGGCCGAGGATCGGGTGGGAGTTGGTGGTGGCTGGGGGCTTCGTGTTGCCGGAGGAAGAGGAGGCGTTCCGGACGCGAGTGGCGCGGCCGGACCTTGCGGGGTGCGTGCGGCACGTGGGGTTTGTGTCTGGGGCGAGCAAGGAGCGGGTGTTCCGGGAGGCGGACGTTTTCCTGTTCCCGAGCTATTTTGCGAACGAGGGCCAGCCGCTGAGCTTGATCGAGGCGATGGCGCACGGGTTGATGCCGGTGACGACCCTGTGGCGGGGCATTCCGGAGATGTTGCCAGAGGGATACGCGGGACTCGTGGCAGTCCGGGATGCGGCGGGAGCAGCGGCGGCGTTGGACGTGGTGATTCGGGCGGGGGAGCACCGGGTGATGCGGGCGGGATATGAGCGCAGGTTTTCGTTGGCGGCGCACCTGGATGCGTTGGCGGCGGCATTGAGGAGTGATGGGGCATGAGCGACGCGGGGGTGAAGCTGCCCGAGGTGATCGTGTACACGGATGGCGGGTGCTGGGGAAACCCCGGGCCGGGGGCATGGGCGTGCGTGGTGCAGCATGGGAACCAATGGTGGCAGCGTGCCATGGCCGTGCCCTGCACGACGAACAACCGGATGGAGATCGAGGCGGCGATCCATGCCTTGAAGGTCCTGAACCAGCCCTGTGCTGTCCGGCTGCACACGGACTCGGACTACCTGAGGCAGGGGATCACGAAGTGGATCCATGGATGGCGCAAGAAAGGCTGGATGACCTCGACGCGTGAGCCGGTGAAGAACCGCGAGTTGTGGGTGGAACTGGACGAGCGCGCGCGGGTGCACCGGGTGGAGTGGCAATGGGTTCGGGGGCACGCGGGGAACCAGTGGAACGAATGGTGCGACCGGCTGGCGACGGAGGCGATCGAGAGGTTGGTGAAGGAGACGTCGAAGTCCGACCTTGAGGCGGCGCGGCGGGCCTTCGTGGAACGCCATGACAGCTAGTGTCGTGTCTCACAAATGGCTGGTGTTTCGCCGCGAGGGATTTTCGTGTCCCACGAGGAGCGAGCCACGACGTGGGACGCGAAAAGAGCCGCGGCCCTTCGGGTGCCTCCAAGAAGG
>CAIYFP010000311.1 GCA_903925515.1 uncultured Verrucomicrobiota bacterium | reverse complement strand
CGTTCCTCAATGATCTTGGCGGTGGGCTTGCCCGCGCCGTGCCCGGCCTTGGTCTCGATCCGGATCAGGACGGGGGCGTTGCCGGACTGCACCTCCTGGAGGCGCGCGGCGAACTTGAAGCTGTGCGCCGGCACGACTCGGTCGTCATGGTCGGCCGTGGTCACGAGGGTGGGCGGGTAGGATGTCCCGGCGCGAAGGTTGTGATACGGGGAATAGGCGAGGAGCGCCTTGAACTCGTCCGCGTTCTCGCTGGACCCGTAGTCGCTGCGCCATGCCCAGCCGATGGTGAACTTGTGGAACCGGAGCATGTCCATGACGCCGACGGCGGGGAGGCACGCGCCGAACAGGTCGGGGCGCTGGGTCATGCAGGCGCCGACGAGCAGGCCGCCGTTGGAGCCGCCTTGGATCGCCAGCTTGCGGGGCGTCGTGTAGCCGTTGCGCACGAGCCACTCGGCCGAGGCGATGAAGTCGTCGAAGACGTTCTGCTTCCGGAGCTTGGTGCCGGCCTGGTGCCATTCCTCGCCGTACTCGCCCCCGCCGCGAAGGTTGGGCACGGCATAGACGCCGCCCATCTCCATCCAGACGAGGTTGCCCACGCTGAACGTGGGCGTGAGGGAGATGTTGAAGCCGCCGTACCCGTACAGGAGGGCGGGGTTGTTGCCGTCGAGCTTCAGCCCCTTGCGATGCGTCACGAACATCGGCAGGCGCGTCCCGTCCTTGCTCGTCACCCAGACCTGCCGCGTCTCGTAGTCGTCGGGATTGAAGTCCACCTTGGGCTCGCGCCAGAGCGCCGTCGCGCCCGTGGCGACCTCGTAGCGGTAGATGCGGCCCGGGACCGTGTAGCCGGTGAAGCTGAAGAAGGTTTCCTTGTCCTCGCGCCGCCCGCCGAAGCCGGCGACGGAACCGATCCCAGGCAAAGCGACGTCGCGCTCGAAGGATCCGTCCAGCCGGTGCTGGCGGACGACGCTGCGAGCGTCCTTCAGGTACTCGACGAGCAATCGCTCTCCCACGATGGCGGCGCCGGTCAACGTGGCCTCGCCTTGCTCGACCAAGGTGCGCCATGACCCGCCCTCGGGGTTGCGGGTGTCGATGGCCACGATCCGGCCACGCGGCGCCCCGTTGTCGGTCTTGAACCAGAACACCGGCCCGTCGTTGCCCACGAGGTCGTAGCTCGCGTCGAACGCCTCCAGCAACCCCACCACGGGGGAGCCCGGCTCCTTCAGGTCCTTGTAGAAGACGCGGTTCCGCGGGTCCGTGCCCTCCGTCGCCGTGATGACCAGGTAGCGCCCGTCGTCGGTCACGGTCCCTCCAAGGCCCCACTTGGGCTGGTCCTTGCGCTCGTACACGAGGACGTCGGCGGACTGCGGCGTGCCCACCTTGTGGAAGTAGAGCTTCTGGAACTCGTTGACCCGGGTGAGCTTGTCGGACTCGGCGGGCGCATCGTAGCGGCTGTAGAAGAATCCGGAGCCGTCGTGCGCCCATGAAAGGCCGCTGAACTTCACCCACTGGACGCGGTCGGGCAGCTCGCGGGCGGTGGCGACGTCGATGACCCGGATCTCCTTCCAGTCGCTCCCGCTGGCGGACAACTGGTACGCCGCGAGCGCGCCATCCTCGGAAGGCACGGGCGCCGAGATGGAAACGGTGCCGTCGGGGGAGAGGGTGTTGGGGTCGATGAGGAGGACGGGCTCGGCGGTGAGGGCGGCGGTGGTGTACCAGACGTCTTGGTTCTGGAGGCCGTTGTTGCGGGGGAAGAAGTAGCGGGGGCCGCGCTTGTACGGCAGTCCGTGGCGCTCGTAGTTGATGAGCTTGGTCATGCGCCGCTTGATGGCGTCGCGGCCGGGCAACCCCCCAAGATACCCGAACGTCACGGCATTCTGGGCCTCGACCCATGCCTTGGTGTTGGCCGCGTTGTCGTCCTCCAGCCAGCGATACGGGTCCGGCACGGTGGTGCCGAAGTACTGGTCCACGACGTGGGTCTTGGCGGTGACGGGATACATGGGGGCGGGGGACTTCACGTGACGAACGGCGGGATTGCAGCCGGCGCCGAGCCCCAGCACGGCGAGCACGGCGCCGATCCGGGCGGCATGGTTTGTTGCCATGCGCCCACTCTGCGGAGGGCGTCCCGGATTTCAACCCTGCGCGCCGGACGCGCCCGGCCACATCGCAGGTCCCCCAACGCGATCCTTGAATCTGCCAACTCGATTCCTAGAGTGCGCCCCGCGTGTTTTCCGAGAAATGAGCGAATCCAAGAGCGCGTCCGCGCCCCAAGGGGGCTGGGACATCGCGGCGTCCCGCAGCCTGTACAACGTGGACCGTTGGGGAGCCGGGTACTTCGACGTGAACGAGGAGGGCCACGTCGTCGCAAAACCCCTGCAAAACGGCGTCGAGGTGGACCTCATGGACGTCGCCGCGGAAGCCCGCGCGCGAAACCTGAAGTACCCGCTGCTCGTCCGGTTCCAAGACATCCTGCGCCACCGCGTCGTTGCCTTGAACGAGGCCTTCCGCGCGTCCATCGCCGAGTACGGCTACCGGGGCGCGTACCGGGGCGTCTTCCCCATCAAGGTCAACCAGCTCCGGGAGGTCGTTGAGGAAATCCTCGACGCCGGCAAGCCCTACGCCTTCGGGCTCGAGGTCGGCAGCAAGCCGGAGCTGTTCGCCGGCATGGCCCTGCAAGACCAGCCCGGCTCCCTCATCATCTGCAACGGCTACAAGGACGCCGCCTTCATCAAGCTCGCCCTCCACGGCATCAAGCTCGGCAAGAAGGTCATCATGGTCGTCGAGAAGCTCGAGGAGCTTCGCCACATCATCGCCGTCTCACGCGCCGTCGGCGTCGAGCCCATGATCGGCATTCGCGCCCGCCTCATGAGCAAGGGCGCCGGCAAGTGGGCCGAGAGCGGCGGCGAGAACGCCAAGTTCGGCCTTTCCACTTCCGACCTTCTCGCCGCCTCCAACCTCCTCAAGGCCGAGGGCCTCGCCCATTGCTTCCGCCTCCTCCACTTTCACATCGGCTCCCAGGTCCCCGACATCCTCACCGTCAAGAAGGCCGTCCAGGAGGCCGCGCGCTTCTACGCCAAGCTCCACAAGATGGGGTTCCCCATCGAGTTCCTCGACGTTGGCGGCGGCCTTGGCGTGGACTACGACGGCTCGCGCTCCGCCTTCGACTCCTCCACCAACTACACCCTCCAGGAATACACCAACGACATCGTCTATTACATCGCCGACGTCTGCAACGCGGAGGCCGTGCCCCATCCCGACATCGTCTCCGAGTCCGGCCGCGCCTTGGTCGCCCATCACTCCGTGCTCGTTGTCGAGGTGTTCGGCACCATCGACAAGACCCGCCAGCAGGCCGCGCTCCAGTACGGCCCCGAAGAGCACCGCCTTGTGCGCGAACTCCTCGAAATCCGCGATCAACTGCCCCGACTCAACAAGCTGGAGGCATGGCACGACGCCCTCGAACGGAAGGAGGATGCCCACCAGATGTTCACGCTCGGGATGCTCGAGCTGCCCGACAAGGCCAAGATCGAGTGCCTCTACTGGGAAATCAGCCAGGCCGTCGTCGCCAGCTTCCACGGCCAGTCCTACATCCCCGAGGAAATCCGCCACCTCGAGGACTCCCTCGGCGACCAGTACCTCTGCAACTTCTCCGTCTTCCAGTCGCTCCTCGACCACTGGGCCTTGGGCCAGCTCTTCCCCATCATGCCCGTCCATCGCCTCGGCGAACGTCCCACCCGCGAAACCACCCTTGTGGACATCACCTGCGACTCCGACGGCCAGATCAACAAGTTCGTGGACCTCCGCGACGTGCGCGACACCCTCCCCCTCCACCCCATCAAGCCCAACGGCGACGGCGAGCCCTACCTCCTCGGGTTCTTCCTCATGGGCGCCTATCAAGACATCATGGGCGACCTCCACAACCTCTTCGGCCGCGTCAACGAGGTCCATGTCTTCCTCGAGCCAGACGAGCCCGCAGGCTACTACATCGAGGAGGTCATCGACGGCGACAAGATCCGCGACTCCCTCACCGAGGTTCAGTACGACGTCAACGAGCTCAAGCGCCAGATGAAGGCCCAGGTGGACGCCGCCATCAAGTCGGACCGCCTCAAGCCCAACGAGGCCATGCGCCTCCTCGACGAGTACGAGCGCGGACTCGAGGACTACACCTACCTCACCTGAACCCGCGCCGCATCCCTCACCCCCACCCCACACCCGCATCCCTCATGCCCAGCTTCGACATCGTTTCCAAGGTCAACTCGATGGAGATCGAGAACGCCATCAACCAAGCCCAGAAGGAGCTCCTCAGCCGCTTCGACTTCAAGGGCTCCGGCGCCGAGATCGTCCTCGAAAAAACCGAGGTGAAGCTCCGCGCACCCGACGCCTTCAAGATGCGCGCCCTCGTCGAGCTCACCGTCGCCAAGCTCGCCAAGCGCGGCATCAGCATGAAGAGCATCGACCAAGGCGAGGCCGAGCTGTCCCCCCTCGGCCATGCAAGGCAGGTCATCAAGATCAAGCAGGGCATCGAGGGCGCCCAAGCCAAGGAAATCTCCCAGTTCATCCGCGGCCTCGGCATCAAGGTCACCGCCGCCATCCAAGGCGACGAGCTCCGCGTCACCGGCAAGAACCGTGACGACCTCCAGGCCGTCATCGCCGCCGTCCGCGAGCACGACTTCCCCGTCGCGCTCTCCTTCGTCAACTTCCGGGACTGACCCGCCCTCGACGCCCGCGCCGCAACTCCACCGTCGGCCGGCCACGCAGGACCAGCACCAGCCTGCCCCGTCGCCGCATCCCAGCGCCCCACCTCGTCGGGGACCACGCTGCGACCCTCCACCCGCACCGGCCCCGGGGCATGGACGATCCAGCCAAGCCGCCCCAGCCGGCGCAGGTCGAACATCGCGGGCTCGCCCAGCGCCTGCATGGCCTCCGGAAACAAGGTCGCGGGATGGATCGGCACCGGGTCCGGCGCATGCGCCCTCAGGTCATAGCTGTCCGGCAACATTCCCTCGCGCCCCGGCGCGATGAACTGCGTCGCGCCCAGCACCGGCACCGTCCCATACACCCCCGCGGGCCCCGGAACCGGCTGCGTCAAGTACTCGAACGGCACCCCCGTCCATGCCTATTGCCGCGCCTCCCCAATGAACCCCGCGTCCCTCGTCAGCTCGTGCCCCGGCGTCCATGCCCGAATCATCTGCGCGCTCGCGAGGATGTCCGGCGTGTGCAAGGGCACCTCCCATGCCTGCGCCCCGCGCGGGACCGTCCCGCCAAACCTCCGCAGCCCGCGTAGCAGGCGCAGCCCGTCCTCCTTCAAGCCCGCGTCCCTCGTGAAGGCCGCCCATTCCAGCAATCGGGCCACCGCCGCGCCCACCAGCCCGTTCGCCTCCGTGGTCCCATGCGTCCGGCCGAGGTCTGGCCCAGCCGCAGGCGCCCGGTATCGCAACGCTCCATCCACCCCAAAACCCTCCACGATCCGCCTCCCCTCCCGGATCGCGTCCGCCACGTTCGCCTCGGGTTGCCCCAGCACCAGCGGCGCCAACGCCGGACGCCGCTCATGCCCGATGCCCAAGCTCCAGCCGGTCATGCCCTGTCGCCATCGGCTCGCCCGCGACATGCACCTCGAACTGGCCCATGCCCGGGCCTTGGACCCACTCGAAATCCCCCGACCTCACCTGGGCCCGCCGCACCCACTTTTCCCCGGACGGCCTCGGCCACGCTGGCTCATCAAGCCGTGGGCGCCGGTCAAACCGGATCCCGGCCACCAGACACGTCCGCGAGGCGCCGGGTGGATCCAGTCGAAGCCGCATTCCCTCGCCCCATGGCGGAACCGGCACGCGCAGGTCCCTCCATTCGCCACCTTTTGCATGAAACCGGACCGACCGCTCCTCCGACGGGCTTGCCTGGAAGAAGACGACCTGCGCGGGCCCCGTGGCATCCGAACGGATGCGCACATGCATCCACAACGGAACGTCCTCAGGGCAGTTCCGCGCCGGCCCCGGCCGAAACCGAGCCGATGTCATGCAGCGCGCTCCATCCAACACGCCCCTCGGGCAGGGTGACGTCAAACCCGGGAAGGACGTCGGAGGCCCGCGGCCATGCCCCAGCAAGCCATGCGATCCCTGCAAGCCATCGCATCAACCCCATGGGCAACGGCTCGCCAGCTCTCAGACCACCACCACGTCGTTCACCAGCGTCCCGATGCCCGAGACGTGGATGCTCACCCGGTCGTCCGCCGCCAGCGTGAAGTCGTTCGGCGGGACCACGCCCGTGCCCGTCAGCAGGATCGCGCCGTCGGGAAACTCTTGGCTGCGCCCGAGCCACCCCGCCAGCTCGTCGAACGTCCGCTTGATCTGCCCGACGGACGTCTCACCCGAGAACACCACGCCGGCCCCGCGCCGGATGGAGACGCCGATCGTCCACGTCCGCGCCTCGGCCTCGTCCGCCAGCACCCGGATCACCGGCCCCAGCGCGCACGAGGCCCGGTACATCTTCGCCTGCGGCAGGTACAGGAGGTTCTCGCCCTCGATGTCGCGCGACGACATGTCGTTGCCCACGGTGTAGCCCACGAGCCTCATGCTGGAGTTGAAGACCAGCGCCAGCTCGGGCTCGGGCACGTTCCACTTGGCGTCCGCCCGGATGCCCACCGGGCCGCCAGGGCCCGAGACCTTCCTGGGCATCGACTTGAAGAAGATCTCCGGGCGCGGCGCCTCGTACACGCGGTCGTAGGCCGTGGCGCTGAAGTCGGATTCCTCCATGCGCGCCTTCTTGCTTCGCAGGTAGGTCACGCCCGCCGCCCAGACCTCCTGCCTGTCCACGGGCGCCATCAACCGGACCTCGGGAAGCTCCAGCTCCGGCAAGCCCGCGCCCGCCATGCCACGCAACACGCCCCCAAGGTCGGGCGACTCCAGCAGGTCCGACACCGACCGGATCCCCGCCGCCGAAAGGTCGCGCACGACCGAACCTTCGAGAATCCCGGGCCGCACGACCGTGTCATGGGCGACTACAAACCGGCACAGCTTCATCGGCGTCATGGGTACCGGACATGGCGCCCGATTTGGAGCATTTGTTTGCCCGCCCACCGGGCCGCCGGAAGGCTCACGCAAGGATTTCCCGGATCACCCGGCCATGGTCGATCTCAAGACGCTTGCGGCCGGGCACCTCCAGCCGACGCGAATCCAGGCCGAGCTGGTGCAGGATCGTCGCATGGATGTCCGTCACGTAATGCCTGTCCTCCACGGCATGAAACCCGATCTCGTCCGTCGCGCCATGAACCACCCCGCCGCGCACCCCGCCCCCCGCCATCCACACGCTGAACCCGAAGATGTGATGGTCCCGGCCATCCGCGCCCTGCGTGCCGGGCGTACGCCCAAACTCCGTGGCGAACACGACCAGCGTCTCGTCAAGAAGCCCCCGCCGCCCAAGGTCGGCCAGCAACGCCCCAATCGGCTGGTCCACCGCGCGCGCAAGGCCCTCATGGTTCGCCTTCAACCCGGAATGCGCATCCCACGCGCCCGCGCCGCCGCCGCCATGCTGGATCTGGACGAACCGCACGCCGCGCTCCACAAGGCGCCGCGCCGCCAGCAACTGCCGCGCAAGGTCGCGGCAATGCGGCTCGTCGATCCCGTACATCGCCTTCGTCTCCGCCGTCTCCCGCGAGAAGTCCACGACGTCCGGGACCGACATCTGCATCCGGTACGCAAGGTCATACGAGGCCAGCCGCGCGGCGATGGCCGGGTCGCCCGGGTACTCCACGCCGCGAAGCCCGTTCAGCGTCCGCGCCAGCTCAAGGCCCGTCCGGCGGTCCGACGCCGTCCATGAGCCCTCGTGCGTCCCGAAGTCCAGGGGGTTCGACGGGTCGATGCGCAAGGGCACCGCGTCGTGCGCCGGGCCAAGGTAGTGGCCATCACGTTTGTTCCAGTACTCGCGGGTCCCGATGGAAATGAACTGCGGGAGGTTCTCGTTGAGCGAGCCCAGCCCGTAGTGGACCCATGCGCCCAACGTGGGGAAGTCGCCGTCGTTCTGGTGACGCCCCGAATGGAACTGGGTCTGCGCGCCGTGGTTGCTGTCCGTCGTCCACATCGACCTCACGAACGCGATGCGGTCCGCGTGACGGCCGACGTGGGGGAACCAGTCGCTAACCTCGATCCCGGCCTTCCCGTGCCTACGGAACCCCACCTGGAGGGGGTACAGGACATTGCGTTGGTTGCCATTTGCGTCCGGCACGACAAGCCGCTCGATCGCCAGCCGCTTCGGGTCCTGCACGTGCGCGAATGGCGTCTGGGCGATCGTCTTGCCCGCATGCACGTTCAGCATCGGCTTGGGATCAAAGCTCTCCAGATGGCTCACCCCGCCATTCATGAAGAGCCAGATCACGCTCCTCGCGCGCGGCCGAAGATGCGGGCGTCCATCGGGCGGAAGCCACCCCGTCTCCGATGCCCGCACCACGCCGTCGCGCGCCAACGTCGCCCCCAACGCAAGGCCCGTGAATCCCATGCCAAGGTCCGCAAGGAACATGCGTCGCGTTGTCGCGACGGATCCTTGTTCTCGAAGGGGTGGATTCATGACGCTCATCGCACCGTGACGAAGTCGCCGTGGTTCAACAACGCCCAAACCATGCCCTCGTGCGCACGCCGGGACGCCAGCCCGGGCTCCTCGCCCGGCATGCCCTTCCGCCACGCATCCATCGCCGCAAGGCTGGCCCGCGTCTCCGCCTCGCCCGGCTCGAAGCCCAGCAACGTGCGGAACGCCTCGCGCACGTACGCCTCGTCCGTGGCCCCAGACCGCACGCCAATGCGCGCCGCAATCGACGGGACCGCCTCGTTCACGACCCTCGCGTTCATCAACGCAAGCGCCTGCTGTGGCACGATGCTCGCGTCGCGCCGGTAGCATTCCTTCACCAACGCGTCGTCAAACGTGGCCAGCAGCAGGTTCCTCTCGTTGTTGGAATGATAAAAGTAGAGGCTGCGACGTCGCGACGACTCCTGCGCGCCTGGCGGCACCGAGGGGCCGCCCCGGGCAAGGTCCAGTTGGCCCGCATGCATCAGGATGGAATCCCTCACCACCTGCGCCTCCATCCGCATCGGCACGCGACGCCACCCGTGCTCGTTGTCGGGGTCACGCGCCATCTCGACGTCCGCCCCGGCCGTCGAGGAGTCCATGCGATAGGCAGCGGAAAGCACGATCACCCGATGGAGATGCCTCAGGCTCCACCCGTGCTCCATGAACTCGGCCGCCAGCCAGTCCAGCAAGGCCGGGTTCGTCGGCGGCGTCCCCTTACGCCCAAGGTCAAACACCGACGCCACCAACGGCGCCCCAAGGTGGCGGGCCCAGACATGGTTGACCGCGACTCGTGCCGTCAGCGGGTTGTTCTTGTCCGCAATCCACCTTGCCAACGCGCTCCGTCGCCCCGTGCTCGTCGAAGGGAAGCCCGGGTCCGGGTCGTCCTTCGTCGAGTCAAGAAACCGCGTGGGCGTCCATGCCGACCCAACCAATGTCGTCGGACGCTCCGTGTCCCCCACCGTTGAAGCGGTCTTCGCGGCAGCCTCCGAAGCCTTCTTCCGTGCCGCCTCCAGCTCCTTCAAGGCACCTTCCTTCTTGCTGGCCTCGGCCTTCGCATGCCGTTGCTCAGCCTCGGCGACAGCAAGCCGGGCCCGTGCCTCGGCGTGGCGCCGCTCCGCATGGACGGCCGCAATCCGCAGGCCGCCCGTGACGTCCCCCCCATGCGCCATCCATTCGCCGCGCATGAAGTCCGCGCGGGCGTTCACCGCATGATGCTCGGCCATCGCCGCCTCCATTCTCCGCTCGCGTACCTCGCGCTCGAGAGGCTCCCCGGAATCCTCCCCTGCAAGCACCCGCGTGGCCTCGGCCAACCGCGCCATGGAAGCCTCCACGTGCGCCGCCAGCACCCATGGGTTGCGTTCCGGCTGGAACGCCTCGACGGGGAGCGAGACGCGGACAATCGGCAGCGCAGGACCCGAAAGGAACGCGGGGACTCCCGGTTGGATCACCCTGTTCGTGTCCGGACTGCCCTCGTTGCCCCGGATGAAACGGAAGGTCGGCTTGGCAAGATCCCGGTCGTACACCCTCGGCAGGCCGTCCCGCAAAAGGTCCGGTTCCCCGGGCCGGACATCCATGCGCACGTGATAGGGCTCGAAGAAGGCGCGCATGCGATAGAAGTCCGCCTGCGGGATCGGGTCGTACTTGTGGTCGTGACACTTGGCGCAGTTCAACGTCAGCCCAAGGAAACCCTTCGACACATGCTCCACGGTCTCGTCGAGCCATTGGTTGCGGTTGAACAAGAAGAAGTTCCTCGCAAGGAAGCCCGTGGCACGAAGTCGGCCCGGATCCCCCGGGTGCAATTCATCGGCAGCCAGCATCAAGCGGATCATCTCGTCGTACGGGACGTTCGCGTTCAACGACTCCACGATCCAGTCGCGCCAGTGGTGGATGTGCCTCTGGCTGTTCCGAAGCTGGTCGCCAAGGCCCCATGCGTCGCTGTACCGCCACACGTCCATCCAATGGCGTGCCCAGCGCTCGCCATGGCGCGGGTCCGCAAGCAAGCGATCAACCCAGCGCTCGTACCAGTCCGGCCGTGAATCCCCCAGCGCCGCCTCCCGTTCCTCCGGCGAGGGCGGCATGCCAACAAGGTCCACAAACAATCTCCGGATCAGCATGGCCCTCGGAGCCTCCGGCCGGGCAGCCATTCCAACCCGGAGCCTTCCCGTCTCCAGCAAGGCATCGATGGCCCCCAACCCGGACCCGGATGCCAACGCCGGAACCACGGGGCGGGCAGGCGGGCGATACGCCCAATGCCCCCGAGGATCGGCATCCGGAACCTCGTCCGCAGGCGCGGGTGCACCCGCCTCGATCCAGCCCCGAATCCATCCCACGGCCTCGGAGTCCAGCGACACGCCCTCACGCAACGGTGGCATGTGCTCGGCCGGGTCCTCGGTGGTGATGCGATGGACCAAAAGGCTTCGCTTGGAATCACCCGGCACGATGGCCGGGCCTGAATCGCCTCCCTTCAGCATCGCCGCGACGGTGTCGAGCCGCAGCCCGGCCTTGTGTTGCAGCGCGCCATGGCATGCCCAGCAACGATCGCGAAACAGGGGCTTGATGGACTTGGAATAGGCTTCGTCCGCCACCACGTCCGACTGGGCGCCCGGGAACAGGACAACAAACAGGGCACCCACCCACAACAATGCCATGCGCTGCACCATGGTATTGCTCGACACCGTGCACCGATTCGAGGGCGCTTGTCGATAGAACCCGACCCAAGCCTGATCACCAAGCATGGCGGCCCCCTTGCGGCGCGCTCATCCCAATGCCAGCCATGCCTCCACGACCACCACCCATCCCACCGCAGTCCATGCCGCCCACTCCAAGGGCCGCAGCGACCCATGGGGAGCCGCCGAAATGGCAAAGCGTAGTCGGACGCCCCCTAGCATGAAGCTCTCCCCGTTGCGAAGGCCCCAGCCAAGGCATGCGACACCGTCACGGCAAGCCGTGGCCTGTCCGACAACCCGGAGAAAACATCTTCCGTCCTCCGTTGTGACCTCCGCATGGCGCTCCCAGATGCCAGGACCCTCCAACCGAACATCCACCGTGCGCGAACGCCCCACGGTGCAGGGCAAGCGAGGACATGTCAGGACCTTGCCGTTGTCCGGGCCCGACTCGATGACGAACTCCACCATGGGCCGTGATGGCTTTCGGTGACCCGCAGGCTTCTAGAACGGAAGGAGGCCACGCTTGTCCACCTGAATCTTGTCACCCGGGAAAATCTCCACGTCGTGCTCCGCGGGTGCATCGAGCGCCTTCTTGCAATTCACGGTGGTAATCTGAGCGGACCGGATGATCCGAACCTTGCGCCTGTCGGCGAACTCCGTGAACCCACCGGCGAGGTCGATGGCCTTTAGGATCGTAAGCTTTCCTGGATGAGGGTAGGTGTTCGGGGATCGAACCTCCCCGCCCACGGTGATGGGGCGCGGGGGAACCTCGATGGATACCGTAATGATGCGGTACAACCCGTTGGTGATGTAGTAGTCCCGGATGCCTTGCTCCAGTTGGTCGCGGCGCTGGCCCTTGAAGTTGAACTTGTGGCCAAGGTGCAATGTGACCATCCCGCTCTCGGGGATCTGCGTGTCCAAGGGCACGGGAGGATCCGTGATGTCGCCAAAGATCACGCGGACCTTGTCGCCCACGTTCAGGATGTCACTCGATGGGCTTGCCCCGACCTGGGACTTCTTCTTGGCTTCGTCCGCCCCAAGGACGGATGCAGCGGCCAGCACCGAAACCAAAAGGACGAGGCCCCGAACCATTCGCAGACGCATCATGCTAAAAAAAGGCATGCTCATGATAGGGATGACGGGTCAATACCGGGGCTTTATATCCGATCCACCACCCGCGTCGGCCGCGCCGGTGGTAGCCGAATCGCCGCCGCCCGTCTCGCTGCCCTTGTTGTAGTAGTCGTAGTAGTAGCCGCTGTAGTAGTAGTAATAGCTGTCCTGGGAAATGTTGATGTTGTTAAGCACAACACCAAGCAGGCAGTTAGGACCCCCGATCTTCTCCACCATTTGCTTCGCCCGGACCGTCATCTGCTGGGGATACTTGCGGTACTGCACCACCAAGACCGCCATGTCCATCTCCGCGGCAAGGATGGAGGCATCGGAAACGCCCATGATGGGCGGGGAATCAAAGAAGACATAGTCATACCTGCGACGTGCCTCCTCGATGAATTCCTTCATCTGGCCCGAGCTGAGGATTCCCACCGAGCTGCTCGGAAGCTTGCCGGACGGGAGAAAATGCAGGTTCTCAAGGACCGTGGTTTGCACCACCTCGTCCAAGGACTTCTGCCTCAACAAGTAGCTGGTGAGGCCCGTGACGTTGGATACTCCAACAATCTTGTGAAGACTGGGGCGCCTTAGATCCGAGTCCACGACCAATACCCTGCTGCCTTGCTGCGCGAACACCGTGGCAAGGTTGAAGATGGTGGTGGACTTGCCCTCGCCTGCACCACCCGACACGACGGTGAGTGTCCTCTGGTCCGGGTCCTTGCGGGAGAAAAGGATGTTGGTTCGCAGCACGCGATAGGCCTCCGCATGGGCGCTGTCCAAGCCCTCCTTGATCAGCGGGCCCACGTTCTGCGGAATCACACCCAGCACCGGCGCACCCAAGGCCTGCTCCACGTCGTCGATCGTCTTCACGCTGGTGTCGAGGTACTCGATGAAGAACGCCAGCAAGAACCCAAGCATCAGGCCCGCAACCGCGCCGAAGGCGATGAACAAGGGCTTGTTGGGGCGGACCGGCCGCATGCCGGGAAGCGCACGGTCGATGATGTCCACCGACGCGTCGCGCACCAGCTGGCTGTTGACCACCTGCTGGTTCAACTCCATTTGCATGGCTTCTTTTTGCCGCTGCAACGTTTCCAAGTCCCTCTTGGCCCGGCTATAGGGCGCCGAAGCCGCCAACTCCTTCGCGCTCCTCTCGGTCGCCTCCTCGATTTGCTTCTGCAAGTCCCCGACGGCACGCTTGCTCGCATCCAGCCGTGCCTCCATCGAGGCCCGGATGCCCGCCACCTCCTTCTCGATCTGGTCGTTGATCTCGGACAGCAGGCTCTCCACCCGCACCACGTCCGGATGCTTGTCGCCCAGGCTCGTCAGCAGGGAAACCTTGCGTTGCTTTGCTTGGTTCAGGTTCCCAAGCAGCGCCGTCAGCTCCTGCGTCGGGTTGGATGCCGCAAGGAAATGCCTCAGCTCGTCGCCCTTCTTCCCCCGGACCTTCTCAACCGTCTGTTCCAACGCGGCCACCTCGCTCCTCAACTGCGTCCGGGATGCCTCAAGCCGGGAAATCGTCTGGGCGAACAACGTGATGTACTGGGGGCTCTCGGGGCCGAGGTCCGAGACTTTGCCGCTTGCCCGCAGCTCGTCCACGTTGGTCTGAGCCACCTTCACTTGGTACTCAAGGTCGGCAAGCTTGTTGGACAGCGTCGTGAGCCCGCTTTCGAATCGTGTCGTCCGCTTTTCCGATCGCGCGCTCTTGTACACGTCCGCAATTGCATCCGCGATGTCCCGGGCAAGCTCCTTGTCCTGGTCGTAGGCGATGATCTCAATGATTGCTGCATTGCGGCGCTGCTTGAGCTCGATGTTGCGATACAGGATCTCGTAGGCCTGCTGGACGGTCACCTCGGGCAGCTTGAGCCGCTTGGCATAAACCTTGTCCAATGCCTTCCTAACGATCACGGCATCAAGGACACGATGCGATTTCAACACCTCGAACTCGGTGTTGAAGAAATACGGGTCGAACTGTGCCTGCGGCAGCCCGAACGCCGTGAATGGAGCCACGTCCGGCGTGTCCTTCTCCACCTTCATGCCCACCGTGCTCATGTACAGCGACGGCAGGAAGTTGGTCACGACGGACACCGTCGCCACCACCAGGAAGAAAACCGTGAGGATAATCGCCTTCCTGAGCCGGATGATCCGCCAGTAATCCAAGAAGTGCTGGCGCGACTCGGCCTGGGTCGCTCCGCCAAAGGCGGCAGTTTTAGAGGAGTCCATCCGTTAAAAAAAAGGGGGGCGGAATTGCTTCCAGCCCCCCATGAGACACAAGGCAGGCGAAGAAACGGGCCTTTCAGTAAACGGCCCGGAACCCAAGGAACACGCGGTTGCGGGTGAAGTCGCGCAAAACAATGTCCGAGGACAACCGGTCAAAGAAGTAGGAGGTCTCGGCGGACAGGAACGCGTTGATACGGTAGTTCAGCGTGAGCCCGACCGAGGCCAAGGTCTCGGACAACCCGTCAACCGGGTCGCCCTTGGAAATGCCGACGAACTCGGCATTCTGAAATTGCCCGGACAACGTGCCACGCAACGCGCCCGTGATCTGGTGATTCACCGAGCCATACAGCATCGTGGATTGCTGGTCCAAGGCCGTCAGGACGTCCGTGGCGTTACGGCCGTGCCGGATTCCCAGCTGTGCGGTGCTGGAATCGCTATAGGTGTAGGTCAAGCTGGCATCCACATACGGGTTGGATGCACTCCCACGACCCGCACCGCTGACGTTGGACCAGTCCATCATCTGCCCGCCAATCCGAACGGACCCCACCAACCGGGCCGTGAAGGACTGGTCAATGCCAAGGAAACCATAATGCGCCCGCCCGTCACGCGAGTTCACATCCGAGTAGTTGAAATCGCCAAACTGGTAGTTCCCGGAAACGACCGTGGTGGGCGTCCACTGATACCGGAGCCCGAGAGAGGGCATGTTTTCAATGCGGTTCAAGCCCTGGAACTGGTCCGCATTGTAGTTGAAGTAGGAATTGCGATAGCCCAGGACAGCGGACCAAAGCTCCGTCAGCGAAGCGTTGAAGTCGATCGACGCAATGTTGCTGAGGTTGTTGCCCTCCGCGCGAAGCAGCTGGCTCGCCGGCGCACCCGGCGACCCCAGCATTTGCGCCGGCTCCTGTGCATCCGCAAACCGGTCCGCCAAGGTAACCCTGTAGCGCTCGTTGAAGCGGTGGTCCACCTGGACGTCCGCCAAGTGAAACTGGTCGTAGCTGCGACCCGGCCGATCTGCAAAGTAGCGCAGGCCGTAGGTGTATCCGGCGACCAAGGTGGTCTGCTCCAGCGGCACGTTGAACCGGACTCCCGGGGTCACCTCCAAGCCGAAGCTGTCGAACTTGCGACGGTCAGCCGTGCCGTCGCCGTCCAAATCGATCTTGTTGTTGCCCGTGAAGATATTGTCGTCGTAGAAACCGCGGAGTCCGGCGGTGAGGTTGTAACCCTTGCCACCCCCCTCGATGGCAAGCGCGGGCGAAAGGGTGAAAGCGACCCCGGCGGTCACAAGGGTCACGGCTTTTAAGGTCTTGTTCATACGCTATTTACAGTTTTGCCCAAGGCATCTTGGAAGAGTGTGCCGCGAGCGTCGGGCCGTTCTATGAACTTCCCTCAAGGCTGTCAAACCTCAAAATGCCACTCGGCACCACACAGTTTCATCGGGATCGAAGGGACGCCGGGAGCCACGCACCGGCGCATCATGAGCTGGCCTCGCCGATCCAGGGGGTGCCGGGCAACGCCGCTCGCGGCACGAGTGGGAGCGTGGCTTGCTGGGCGGGCGTGGACCGTCAAGGAATGCGCGAGCTGCGACGGCGTCGGGCCAGCGCCCCGGGGGCTGCGGGCGCGACCGATGGTTTGGGTCTCATGCCGCCCCGGTTCCCATGCCCAACTGCCCGTGGCGCGCTCGCCCTCCCGGTCTGGCCCGGGCACCCACCCACACGAGACACCCAGCGCGACCCGCACGCCGGCCCATCACTATTCCTGCACCCCGCGACGGTCTTCGCCCCGTCTCGCGACGTCGCGATGGCGCATTCCATGCTCCACGGCCGACCCGGGGTGACCGGCCGGATCGCCGAGCCGGTTCAGTTGGCGGGGCGGTGCAACCAATTCCCCTCCGATTGTCTCGTGCCGGCTAGTGTCGTGTCTCACAAATCGCTGGTGTTGGGTTGCTCCAAGAATGCCCCGGGGCAAGGCGTGAGGACGGAGCCTACCCGCCGCGGTCTGGGACGGACGAACCACGAAGCCCCGGGGCATTCTTGGAGCAACCCGAAGGGCCGCGGCTCTTTTCGCGTCCCACGTCGTGGCTCGCTCCTCACAGACCTCTGCGGGTCTGCTCGTCACT
>CAIYFP010000310.1 GCA_903925515.1 uncultured Verrucomicrobiota bacterium | reverse complement strand
TGGACTGGACGACGTATCTCGGGCGCGCGTGCATGGTGCCGGTGCTGAACGATGCCCATGCAGCGTTGCTGGGCGAGGCATGGATGGGCGCGGCGCGCGGGTTGGATGACGTGGCGATGCTGACGCTGGGGACGGGCGTGGGCGGGGCCGCGATCGTGGACGGGAGGTTGCTGAAGGGTCACCTCGGGCGCGCGGGGCATCTTGGGCACATGACGGTGGACTTCAACGGGGCCCTCGATGACGTGGGGACACCGGGGTCCATCGAGCTCGAGATTGGCAACAAGACGGTTCTTGCGCGGAGCGCCGGGCGTTTTCCCTCGACGCGCGACCTTGTTGCGGCGCACCAGGCGGGGGATGCGGAGGCGACGCGGCTTTGGCTGCGGTCGGTGAGGGCGTTGGGGGCGTGCATCGCGTCGATTGCGAACGTGCTGGACCCGGAGGCGGTGATCGTGGGCGGGGGCATTGCGAAGGCCGGGGCGGCATTGTTCGAGCCCCTTGGGCGTCACCTTGAGGACTTTGAGTGGCGCCCGGCCGGGGCGCGCCTGCGGTTGCTGCCGCCGGAGCTGGGCGACGTGGCGGGTGCCTACGGGTCGGCATGGAACGCGTTGAAGTCGCTGGGGTGAACGCGGATCCGGGGCGGTTGCTGGTGGTGAGCGACCTGCACCGGGCCGGGGCGCGCGAGCAAGCACGGCGGGGATTTGACGACAGGGTTCCCGCGCCGGGGATTGCCCGCTTCCTTGCGCGAAGTTTCCGGCGTTACGTATGGCTTGCCGATCCCATGGCGCACAATCACCGGCTGGGGCAGATCCTTGGGAGGGAACGCGACGTCACGCGGGTGGTCGCAAACGGGGACTTCTCCTTGGACACGGCCTTTGTGGGGGTGAGCGACGATGCCGCGCTGGAAAGCGCTTCGGAGGCGCTCGGGGAATTGCGGGCAATCCATGGTGGCGCGGTGCGGGGCGTGATCGGGGATCATGACCTTGGGAAGAAGAGCCTTGTGGGCGGCATGGGCGGGCCGCGTTGGCGCAGCCTTGAGCGATGCGAGTCCGAGCTGGGGCTGCCCAGGTTGTGGCACGACGACTTCCCGGGCTGGCGATGGGTGGGCATCACCTCGACGCTGGCGGCATGGCCTGTTTTCCGTGCAGAGGGCGCGGACGGGGAGTTGGCCCGATGGGATCGAGCCCACCGCGAGCATCTCGACGCGATTGACGCGTTGTTCTCGGAGGCCGCCTCGTCCGGGCGGCGGGTGATCCTATTCTGCCATGACCCCACGGCCCTTCCTTTTCTCGCGCGGATGGAAGGGGTGCGACGCGCGTTGCCGGGCCTTGGGGTGACCGTCATCGGTCATTTGCACACGCCACTCGTGCTTCGGCTGGGGGGATGGCTGGCCGGCGCTCCCCGTGTGAGCTGGGCCGGGCATACGGTTCGCCGGTACACGAGCGCCTTGCGCGAGGCCCGTTGCTGGCGGGATTTCCGCGTTGTGCTTTGCCCGTCGCCGTCGGGGATCCAGTTGCTGAAGGACGGCGGGTACCTTGTCGCCCCCTGGCCGCCGCGGGGTGGCGAGTTAGCTCTGGAGAGGCGGATGCTGGGGTAGGCAGAGGGTTCCCGAGCCTTGCCGTCTTCGACGTTGTCCTTGGATCCATGAGAGCGCGCGCAGCATCAACGCGAGGCTTGACCGCCAGCACTCCAACCCACTCCCTGCCAACTCCTTCTCGGGCGACGTCGAGGCGAGCGGCGGTGGTGGTCGTGTTCTGGAGGGTGAGGTTGACCCCGGTCTTGGTGTCCATCCCATCGAGGCAACCTCGCCCGTGTAGCCAATTAATGCGACATGACAGGACGATGGTTTTTGGGCTGAATGTGGAAAGGTGTCTGGAAAATTTCGAAAAAGACGCAAGGAAATGAACGCACCAGGAAATTCTTGGCCCGGGAGAGGCCGATTCTTAGGCTGTTCGCTACTCGGAGGGTTCTGGCGACGGGTTGCTGATGACCAGTGAGCAAGCGAGCCCCATGGCACGCCAAGATTTGACTGCGGATGCCTCGTGGGAAGTGTCACGCTGTACAAGGAATGGATGCAGTTGTGAACGCGGGGGATGAATCGCCTGGCCGGGAGCCCCTTGAAAAACCAAACTCGCAAAATTTTACCTGCGATTCGTTGCAAGAAAGTCAGGGAAACGAACGATGCTATTTGGGATGGAATCTATCGATTCGAGGGGCACCCCTTTGGGTTGGGATCGCACGTGGGCGCAATTTTCGGCGCGTTTCGCGCGGGGTTCGCGTCCCTTGATCCGCCAGACCTTGTGCCATGGGGGTTCGCGGCAATCCGGTTGCTCGCCGGCATTTTCCGTTGTGCGGCATCCATGAAAGCCAGCTTTTTGCCGGCCCTAACCCCGGACATCGAACGGCACCAATGGTTAGCGCGATAGATTTTGACCCCTATCCCGCGCAATCCTCTCCAGGACCCCTTTCCTCCCTACCGGCAGGCTCACCAAACGTCTTGCCAAAGATGATCGGCTTGGACAACAAGCAGGGAGCGGGGTTTTGGGTGTCATGGTTGCTGGTGCTTGGCGGAATGCCATGGGTTTTGATTTCACCCTGCCGCGCGGCCGAGGCCAAGGATCCCAACCCCGGTGCCATGGGGACGAGGGTTCAGTTGGTTCGTGATGCTCCCCTGCTTGCGATACCCAATTCCGACGGGCCCGTCTTGGTGACCTTGAGGAAGGGCGAGATTCTGCCGTCGTTTCGCAAGCGCGTCGTCACGCCGGCAAAGCGCCAAGGGCATTCGAATGGATGGGTTGTCGTCGTGGCGCCCCCGGGAACCAAGGTGTGGATCTCGTTGGATTCGCTGAATCTCGCGACCGGAACGACCAAGGGTCCTAGGTCGGACCTGCGGGCCGGGCCGGGAAACCAGTATGAGATCGTCGGTCATGTAGGGCGAGGGTACTCCGTGGACCTTGCGGGTCGCCTTGGAAAGTGGGTCAGGATGGAAGCTCCCGTGGCTTCCGTCGTGGGTTTCGTTGACATCGCTGCCGTTGTCCCGTTTGCGGGCATGCCACCCGCACAGGTTGCGTCCGCAGGCGAAACTGCGGGCCCGTCCCAAGTCACCCAAGATCCTTCGACGAGCCGTGGAACACCGACAGCCCTCGTGGCGAAAGCGCCCGCAAGTATTCCTCTCGCCCCTCTGGCCTCTTCACCGCCCCAAGTCCCCGTCCAACCGGTTCCAAGGACGGACGAAACCGAGAAACTGGCGTCAGCCCTTGTGGTTCGCGCCGAGATTGTGTCCCAGAATGCGGCCGAGGTTGCGTCCGGGAGTCCGTTGGGACGCACGAGGGCGACCGAGGCCATGTCCTCGTCTTCAAGCCTGCCCAACGCCAGCGCGCGCTTGATGACCCCGCAAATTGCGGCGTTGAAGGACATTGCGCCCCAAGCCGTGCCTCATGACCGGCGGGAGGGCAGGGATCGCAATGCCGGATCCCCGGTGCAGCCTGCGCCCGGCAATCCCTCCTTGGGCACCGTCCGGCCCGATGCCGCCGCCCTCCGGCCAGCGATTGCCAACGCCCAGGCCAACCCTCAGACCCCCGTTCCCACTGCGGTGGCTACGAGCCGGGAGGTGCCTTCGAAGCCCCGACCTGTTGAGGCCAAGGCCCAAGCCGGATCTGTGAAGTCCAAGAGCAGGACCGTTGGGAGTCTAGCCAAGGCTGAGCCAGCGACGCGAAGGAGGGAATTGCCTTCCATGGGCGCGCGTGAACCGCAACGCAGCCCTTCGGTCGGGAACCCTTCGACGACGCGTACGGTTCCCAAGCCGGTTCCGGGCGGCAGGTCCGTGATTCGGGAGGGACGGGTCGTTCGGGGAATGGGCTGGCTCGGAAGGGGGGGCTTTGAGTTGGTGAGCGTCTGGGAAGGCGAGGGTTCGCTGGGCTTTCTTGTCCCCGCAGATGCTTCCGTCGCCCTGCAACATTGGCGGGGAAGGAAGGTTCGGTTGGAGGGCGAGGAATCGTTCGTGGGGGACAGGGGCAAGAGTGTCATGATCCGGGTTTTGCGTATCGAGGCGGTCCCCTGACTCGACCTGACGAACTGCGTTGCGGACCCGCGTGGGGGGGAGCGGACGCAGGGTCCGCCTGATGGCATGAAGAAGCCCCAAGTCCCACCCCGTCCCTGCAAGGCGGCCTTTTTTGAATGGCTGGGGGTTGGCCACCCGGGAAGGGTTTGGGGTCCATTTCGAGTTCCGTAAGCGGCAAAGCACGGACATGTCCTCGACACGGCTTGCGGCGGGGTACGCTGCTGGGATTGCATGATTTCGGGGAAGGAAGGTCGTTCGAAGTCGTCCAACTGGAGGCGTGGGGCGCAAAGAGGGGCGATGGAGGAGGGGAATCGGGGCGAGGATGGAGGCAGGCGGGCAAGATAAGGCGCCGCCGCGTGCTGGCTGCCACTCTGCGACAGCCACGTCCGAGGCCGTGGGTTGCAAGGAATGCCGCATTTCCTGAAGCCCGGGCTCGGGTCGCTCGAAGAAGAGCTCTTCCGCCTTCAACCTTGGCTCTTCCGCATCGAGCCCGGGCTCTCCGGGCTCAGGGAAATGCTCTTCCCCCTTCAGCACTTGCTCTTCCCCTTCGAGCCCGACCTCTCCGGGCTCGAGGAAATGCCCCTCCGCCTCCAAGCTCCGCGAG